>JAHJQH010000068.1 GCA_018819375.1 Nanobdellota archaeon | reverse complement strand
TTGAATGTGGTCTAATTCTTGAATGTGGTCTAATTCTTGGATAATAGATAAACCAGTTGTGAGATAATCTTGCAGCCATCCTTCACTTATTTGGTCTGTTGCTAATCCATATCTTCTTGAATTTTTTAATTCACTCAAACCTAGTATTTTAGAATGATTCTGAATTGTGTGTTCTAAAGTATGCATAAATGTTTGTAATAATGTTTCTTCCCCCCTCCTTTTACACAACACATTGGTGAGGAGTGTTGCCTTGGTTTTTGCTTCTGTTGGGACATAGAGTATCTTATTTTGTGTCCACATTTTATATTCTGTTAAAGAATTTTGTTGGATAGTATTATGTTCTTGGACAGAAGTATCACGGCTTATTCTCTTTCGTGGTGCTCTGCTTCTGGAATATTCTGTGTCCAAATCTTTTTCTTCTGGTTCAAGCAAGTGCTCAAAAGGAAAATGCTCGGATTGGTGGTGGTTTATTTGTTTCATGTTAAATTATCATAGATGTTCTTTTTTTTGCCTTCTGCCATCTTCTCTAAATCCTCAAAACTATTTCTAAAACTTTCGTTGAACATCATCTCAAACTTATTTATACTACCAAACAAGGGAGAGGAACTGTCTATCTTCATCATGGCATATGCTACTGCTAATGTGGTTATGTGTTTTGATAGGAAGGGATTTTCTTTTATGTTTGTTTCAAATAACAAATCCTTAAGCTTTTTTGAATATTGTCCATCTCTCCACCTGGCAGCAGAATGATGACTTAACATTTCTACTAATTCTGTTGGCACTCCTTTTGCTGCTATTGATTCGCCAGTTGCAGCATACTCTTCTAAGATGGAATTAGCATATCTTTCTGCATTTAATGGGGACCATAATTCTCCTAATGTTTTTCCTTTACTATTTTTTAAAGAATAAATGACCTGTGCTGTACAATATCTCCATGTATTATCAAGGGTTATGGGTTTGTGTTTTGCCATTTTTTATTAATCAAGGATATTGATATGTGTTGTTTACATTCTTAAAATATGGAAGAAAGAAAAAAATAAAAGGCTTTTGGTTATGCCTTTTTGGATTTATTTCAGGTCACTTGAAATGAGAGTTTGTATTTTTGTCTCTCCTGGTCTTACCTTGGAATGTGTTGCCACCAGAAACTGAATTCCTGATTTCTCTGCTGTTATTGCAAGACTCCTGTCAATGAACCCATCTAATACTATTGCATAGATGTTATTCATATTTCTTATTGTGGAAAATAATTCTGTGCTTGGTATTTTTCCCAAGACATTCAGTTTTCCATCGAGCAAGTAGGCCCCTCTTGTTCCCAATAAATCATCTAATAATTCCTTGAACTTACCTGACTCTGCTTTTGTTACTTTTTTTTCTGGTGTTGTCTCTTTTCGTTGATATGTTGTCTCTTTTCGTTGGTATGCTGTTCTTTGCGGCGGAGCATATGGCGGTTTTCTTTCTCTCGGCTGGTAATTGCTTACTGGCCTTGCTCCATTGGTTCTTATTCCATTAGCATCGTGTCTTTCTAATTCCAGTTTTGCTTGTTCTAATGCAATCTTTCCCCTGAGCGCCTTGAATATTTCTTTTTTTGTTATTTCTTCTACTTCTTTTCCTGCTGATGCTTTTGCCACAAAATCTATTTCTACGCCTACGTCTATTAATCCTTTTAGGATTAGGTCTCCACCCCTATCTCCATCTATGAATAGCGTCACTATTTTCTTTTTGCTTAGTTCCACCACTGTCTGGGGAATTCTTGTTCCATTTAATGCTATCACGTTTTTTATTCCCTGCTTTAACAGGTTTAGCACATCTGCTCTTCCTTCTACCAGAATTAGTTCTTCTGACTCATCTATTGCTGGCCCTGCCGCCAACCTACTTTCACCATATTCCACTACTTCCATCATCCTGACAGAATGTGCTACTTCATCTGTTATTTCCTGAGAGTCTGGCAAGACCTTGCTTGTAAACTCTTTTAAGAGTTCCTTTGCCCTTTCTACGACAAAGGTCCTTTTTAATACCCTTACATCCTCTATTCTTTCTACTTTTACTTTTGAATTGCACGGTCCTATTCTCTGGATTGTTTCTAATGCTGCTCCAATTATCGCTGTTTCTGCCTTGTCCAGAGAACTTGGGATTATAATCTCTCCTGTTGTTTTTCCTCCTCTTGTTTCTAGTTTTACTTCTATTCTTCCTACCCTGCCTGAACTTTGAAGCTCCCTTAATTCAAGCTCGGCACCGAGAAGACCTTCTGTTTGTCCAAATATGGCTCCTATCACATCTGGTTTCTCAATTATTCCTTCTGCCTGAATTTTAGTGTTGATTATATATTTTGCACTTACTGGGCTAATTTTTCCCATTTTATATACCTCCTAGAACAAGCTTGAATTCACATAGTTTTCTGCGTTATCACTATTACAGTTGTTTTCTTATTTATTTTTTTTGATTTCCATTTCTACTGAGCTTCGTGAAAAATAAGTAATATCGTGAATTTTTACTTGTTCTTCTAATTTAACTTTTTAAATATTAAGTTTATTGTAGCCCGCTTCACTAACTCCCAATCTCATAGATTGGCACAGCCCAACCTGAGCTGGCGAGGAAGGTGGCTTACAGCCAACTATACTCACTTCGTTCGTGGTGGGTTTTTCGCCGTAGTCTCCATTGAGTATTCTCTATGGCGGGCCAATATTTAAGGAGGGTTTTGGGTATTTAAAGCTTGTGGTGGTGTTGGGGGTGTTGAAGATGAAACGAAAAAATATTAGGATACTACAGTGGTGTTGGGGGTTGTGTAGTTTCATGACATTTGTCACCCCCTTAAATTCCCTTAAGGCTTGATATGTACAACTCTATGACAAATGTCGTAACATAGCAATGGTTTCCATAAATCGAAAGGTTTTTATGTGTTTTGTTCTTTCTGTGGTTGCAAATGCCAAAGAATCAAGGATATGGGAAAAAACGAAATTTTCTTGGTAAAATGTGGCATTTTATATGGCATGGTGATTCTATCTGGTCTTGGATTGTTGATGTAATCCTCGCTGTCCTCATTGTTAAACTCCTGATTTATCCTGGTCTTGGACTTGTTTTGGGCACTGACAGGCCTGTTGTTGCTGTTGTTTCTAATAGCATGGAGCATAATGAAGATTTTGAGAAATGGTATGACACAAGAGGGAGATGGTATGATGACAGGTTTGCCAAGGAAGAGATGGATGAGTGGCCCCTGAAAAACGGATTTAACAAGGGAGATATTGTTTTCTTGAGAAGAGCTTCGAACATAGAGAAGGGAGAGATTATTGTTTTTTGGGGAACTAGTTCAACTCCAATCATTCATAGGGTTGTTGATATTTATGAGAGAAATGGTGAGATTATGTATCAGACAAAAGGAGATAATAACCTTGATTCTTATCCTGGGTTAGGTGAGCTTGACATAAAAGGAGACAAGATTATCGGAAAAAGCTTGTTTAAAGTTCCTTTTGTTGGTTGGATTAAGATATGGGTCTCAGAGGGATATAGTAAAATTTTTAGGTAGGTAAATAAAAAATGCAGTTTTGTCCAAAATGCGGATCCTTATTATTACCAAAGGAAGATAATCCGAAAAAAGTGAAATGCTCTTGCGGTTATAATCCTAAACAGAAGAAAATTTTTTCTATTAGTGAGAGGGTTGAGAATAGTGCTAAAATAGAAGTTGTTGACAAGAAACTTGAGACCTTGCCTACCCTGAGCATAAACTGTCCAAAATGCGGATACAAGAAAGCGTTTTACTGGCTTGTGCAGACAAGAGCTTCTGATGAAGCAGAGACGCAGTTTTTTAGGTGTATGAAGTGCAGTCATCAATGGCGGCAGTATTGATGACCCTTTCTCTTTGCAAAGAGAAAGCCGCCATCAGGGAAAGAGAAAGCATTATGGTTCGGCTATGCCTCACATAAAAAAGAAAAAGCTATCATCCAAATTAAGAGCGATATGCAAAGTTATTTAACTTTTTCTGGTTTTGTTGTTGTTATGGGTAGATGTTGTTATGACTGGAGTGTTATATGACTGGAGTGTTATATGACTGGAGGATTATATGACTGGAGTGTTATATGACTGGAGGATTATATGACTGGAGGATTATATGACTGGAGGATTATATGACTGGAGTGTTATATGACTGGAGGATTATATGGTTGGAGTGATTAATGGTTATAAAGAGAAGTTTAT
>JAHJQH010000012.1 GCA_018819375.1 Nanobdellota archaeon | reverse complement strand
GCCTGGAATCAGGATAAAACAAGGGTCGCGGGAATATGGACCAATAAAAACAGAAATAACCTCGCTGAAAACAGGGGGGGTGGAGGTGAGGCAGGTTCATCCAGGCTGTTCAATAGGAATACTTACCCAGCTTGACACAAGCATCGTAAAATCCGACAGTCTGATAGGTAACGTCTTGGGATTAGAAGGCAATATGCCAGAGGTTTTTTATGAGCTCACCTTAAAACCAACACTCCTGAAAAGAGTAGTTGGGGCAAAAGACGAGCTTGTCGTGGAGCCAATAAAAAAAGCAGAGACACTTATGCTTAACATAAACTCGTCGGCAACAGTGGGGGAAGTCACAGAGATAAGGAAAGACCACTTTAAAATCACTCTCAAGATCCCGGTATGTGCTGAAAAAACAGACCAGATGACAATCTCAAGAATGATAGGCTCGCGATGGAGATTAATCGGGGTTAGTTCTATCTTGTAATATGTCTTTGTAATCCCTCTTTCTTTTGTAATCCCTCTTTCTTTTGTAATCCCTCTTTCTTTTGTAATCCCTCTTTCTTTTGTAATCCCTCTTTCTTTTGTAATGCATATATCGTAAGGAGGTCAATTGCCTTTACTTCTCCAAAACCCTGCAATAAAATTCTTTTGTAAGGGATTTCTCCTCTTTCCATCCTATCCCTGAAGGTGTATGGGTTTATTCCTGTCATTCTCGCCGCATCACTGACAAGGCGATGCCTTTTTCCTTCAAAATTTTCTGAGGTGTATATCTTATCAAATTGTTTTATATAATCTAACACAGAATTCAGTGTAATCATCCATCTCCCATACTGCCTTGTTTTCAATCCCTTTAATCTTCCATCTCCTAATCGTGAATAGATTGGATGCCTTTTGAGGGGGATATTTTCCTGACTTTGTTTCACACTGACAAATTGATGGCTCCCGCCCCACATCCCTAATTGTTCAGAATCGCAGGGAACTAATCCTCCTGAAATATCAGAAAATCTCTGAACTAAATATTCCTTGGCATTTTGGCAGACTTCATCTAGTCCGCCTTTTTTCCAATCATGCTGTGATAATTTGTTTATCTCTACTTGTTTTGATTCAGAAAGCATTAAAAAAATCTCTCTTGATAATCCCTCAAGGACATACTCCAATCCAAGAGACAATGAAAAACCCCTTTCCTTAAGGCATTGAGCAAACCTCATTGAATCAACATCATTAAAAGAGAAATATTCTAACTCTCCTGCTCTTGCAAGCTCATTCATCATCCCGTCTTTAATACCCCTCATTATCCTTAGCGACCATTTTATGACATTCTTATGTTTAACAGAATAATCATAAGTATCTTTTCCAATTACAATTGCCTTTTGTTCAGCAGCCATCCCAGAAGCTATTCGTCTTAAATCAAGCCCAGTAGCCAGACTCTCCCTTACCATTCCCCTATCCCATTCAACAATCTTTAGTTCAAGAGGGTTTGAAACAGATTGGTTATGTTCTTCTGCTAGGTCATTGACTAGGGGTTTAAGAAATTCAGAATACTCCTCCCAAATCTTGTATTGATAATAATTAGGGCCATACATTGAACGGATGTTTTCCTCTTTTCTTGTTTCAGCAGGATAATATGTTCTCGGGTTAAAAAAATCCAGCAAGATTCTTATCTCATCTTCCCCTCTTCCCTTCAGCACTCTTTTCATAACTTTCTTGTTTAAGCTCATCTTTATCTTTAACCCCTTCTCACTCACTTTCCAGCAACCAAAACCCAAAAATCACTTTTAAATACTATTGTCAAAAAAAAGTTATTTCCCTGAACACATATGCTTTTAAAACAATTTCATAACTTTCAAGTTATAAAATGCTCTTTACTGCAGGAAACTACATTGGAGAAGAAGGAAGAAGATACCTAGCAGTTTATAATTTTAACAGGGATATCTACATTAAACTGCCTCCAGAAGTTAATGCTAAGTTGGAGGCTCATTTTAAATACACTTTTGGAAGGAAACACGGCGCTGTCAATGTATTCTCTCTTGAAAAGAATTCAACACCTGAAAAACAGGCAAAACTATGCAAGGACATAATCACTCGAGAAGAGGGATTTCATTTTATTGACAGGACTTGGAGAACACAAGGAGAACGTTTTGTCCGGAAAGATGCATTAGAAGATGCAGTTAGGAAATATAATGTTGATGCACAAATACTTGGTTCCCTTCCAGAAAAGATGAGAAACGAAATAACCACCCTTACTCTGGCAGATATAGTTGATTTTTGCGGGGATAATCCTGCCAAACATCCAGTCCCCTCCTGCATCCGGAAAGTAAAAAAAATAACCCCTGTCACAGAAGCAAAATACATCAACCCTGCAAGATACCTGACAAGGGGTAAACAGGATTTTGTTGAATTTTGCCATCTGCAAGGAAACTACGACCCCACTAAGGGATGCATAAGCTCTTGGATACCAGCAGAAAATGCTTCTTTTGACGGAAAATTTTTTCGTAATTATTGGTTGTACATCCACGGTGAATGCGGGGATTGTTATGCTAAAAATAAGCACAAGACACCCCCAAAGAACATCTACAAATTTGACAGGCAGGGATTGATAGAGGATATAACCTTGGGCATATTAGACCTTGAGAAAAAAACAAGAACAGGAAAATCTGTGGATGTCATAAGACTCGGAAAAAGAGTGGAGTCTTTTGTTTCTTTTAACAAGGATGTTTTCTTGGAAATTCTGGAGATAGGAGCAGAACTAAAAAAAAGATTTGTGATTCCAACAAAATTTCTTCCTTTTGATAAAACAATAAAAAATCTAATCAGCAGGACACAATCATCCATCCTCTATAGTGTTGGGAACTTTGACAAGTTTGAGCAAGGTGCAGTTCTTCACGGCTGCAGTACTGACTGGAGATTAGAACAAGCAGTACGATATGGTGCTAATCTATACCTTAACATCTTGGGTCACGCTCCTCCAACAAAAAAAGATTTGCAAATAATAGGGTTTGCAAAAAAATATAAACTGAACATACAGCTAATCCCAAGGAGATTTCACGACCAGTACTGGGCAAAGGAATACACAGGTCTTGATTGGAGAACCTTAAAATCTCCTGTTCATCAGGCAGACGCATTTGAACCCTCTGAACCATATGAAGGAACTTATAG
>JAHJQH010000067.1 GCA_018819375.1 Nanobdellota archaeon | reverse complement strand
TAACAGCCAATGCAATCAAGTACAGGATTAAAAACTTAGAGAAAAGTGGAACAATTCAAGGATATACCCTTTCCTTTAACATAAAAGAAGTAGGTTATGATTTATACAATTTACAGCTAAAATTAGGACATACCAGAAATCAAGAACTAATCTTATTCTTAAAAAATCACCCAAATGTATTTTATTATTATAAATATGTAGGACATGAGAACTGGGATTTGGATGTAGGTATATTAACCAAAGATTCCTTAGAGCTAAGGGATTTTATTTTAGAACTAAGAGAAAAGTTTGGAGACATCATCAAGATTTATGATTTCTATATGATTGTTGAACCTAAAAAAATGTTTTCGCCAGAGGGGATATTTACCTAACCAACCCCCGCCTCTCCAACAACCTTTTCTAAAACATCATTAAGGACAACAAACAAGTTAAAACCAGTAGAATCAGAGTGATAAAGTTTTCCATTCAAGAACAATTTGCATTTTATCTCAAACTCAGAATCATGAACCTTTTTTAGGTTCAGGGAAACACTTTCAAAACCAACATTTTTGTCCTGAACTTTTTTGATGCAATTTCCAACAATCTTCTTGACAACAACCATCTTAGCAGGTTCTATGTTCTTAAAACCACTAAGGGTTATGTTTCCTCCAAGTTGTATTTCTCCCTCATCTTCCATAAACAAACAAACCCACTCCGAGAATAAAAACCTTTCTATAATCTCATATCCACTCTAAAGTAAACACATAAAAAGGTTAAATTTAAAAGCAGGATAACACCTAAAGAAGAGATGCCAGAACAGCCGTATCTACAGTTGGTGAATGTAACAAAACTTTTTGGGAAAAATATAATTCTTGAAGATATAAACCTCAACATACCATATGGAAGCATATTTGGAATAATAGGGATAAGTGGAAGTGGAAAAACAACAGTGTTAAGAGCCCTTATAGGATTCCTGAAACCAGAAAAAGGAACCGTGTTGTTTCAGTCATTAAATTTCAGGAAAAACAGAACCGAGATGATAAGACAATTTGGTTTTGCTGCTCAGGATAAATCATTCTATTCAAAACTCACAGTAAAAGAAAATCTGATTTACTTTGGAATCCAGTATGATATGTCCTATCACGAGATAGAGAAGAAGATTCCAGAAACTCTTAAGCTTGTTGGATTAGAAGGTGTTGAAAATATGCTGGCAGCACATCTCTCATCAGGAATGCAAAAACGGTTGGATATTGCCTGTGCCATAATACACGAACCAAAAGTCCTGATACTTGACGAACCAACAGAAGATTTGGATTTAAGATTAAGGAAAGAAATACTCAACCTCTTAAAAAAGATAAACAAGGAAAAAAATGTCACAATCGTGTTAACATCTCATTTGTTAAGGGAAATTGAACCTGTATGTTCAAGAATCGCGATTCTTCATAACAAAAGAATACAAAAGATAGGAACAATAGACAGTTTAAGAGAAGATTTTTCGCATAACACAGAAATTCATGTGGAATCATTCCCAGGAAAATATGGTAGGATGATAAAGGAATTAGGAAAACATAAAATAAAAGCAGTAAGCAAAGGCCACGAAATGATTATCTACACAAAAAAAGCAGAGTCAATCCTGTCTTCAGTTATGAATATGTTAAAAAAGAGGGGGGAAAAACTAATAGAATTAGACATAACAAAACCGACTTTAGAGGAAATATTTGAAGAGATAACAAAAGTGCAGGAAACAAAAGTGATAGATAATGCAAAAATAGCAATTCAGTCTCACGAAAAGGAATCTGTTCCAAGAAGGTTATTTTCAAAAATCTGGCACAAAAGGAGAGCTAAAGTTGTTTCTGAACCAATAAAACAAGAGGCATCAAAATGATATTCCTGGAAATCTTAAAAAAGAACTTTAAATTGTTGCTCAGGTCAAAAACATCTGCTTTGATAGTATTCCTTGGTCCATTAATCTTAATGCTCTTAATAAGTCTTGCTTTTAACAGTTCATCTCTTTACGATATAAGCATAGGAACATACTCTTCATCTTATTCAGAATTATCCAATTCCCTCATTGAGAAATTAGAAGGTGATGCATATAATGTAGTAAAAATAGACAATGAAGAGTCTTGCAAGAATTCAGTAAAAGATGGAACAGTTCATATATGTGCTGTTTTCCCTCCGGATATGAACATCCAGACCGAAGGAAACATCGTGTTTTATGTGGATGAATCAAGAATGAACCTGGTCTGGAGCATAATCGGCAGCATATCAACAAAGATATCAACTAAGTCAACAGAGCTCAGCACAATTCTCACTACAAAACTTATGAATGCCCTGCAGAAAACAGAAGAAATCGTGTCGCAAGAAGGAAACAACATAGTAAGCATCAAAACAAAACTTGTGGACATAAAAAATGTGGTATCTGAAGTGGAATCAGATTTAGATATAATAGAAATTGCAAATCATTCTCAATTAGAAACAGAGTTGGATGAGATAAAAGACAGGTTAAATGTAAGCAGTTCTGTTTTCAGTGACATGGAAGAGCTGATAGCCAGGATTTCTGCAGACATAACCACCACATTAGCAGTAAAAAACAGTTCAACAACAAGTCTGAAACAGGTTCGTTTAGATTTAAACACGCAGATTGAGGATGCAAACAAGTTAAAAGAAGCAATAGATAATATCAAAAAAGAAGTGGACGCAATTGAGATAAAAGATGTGCAAAAAATAGTTACGCCAATAAGCACTGATATAAAACCAATAACTTCACAAGGGACGCACTTGAAATACAGCTTCCCAACTCTGTTATTGATGGTTCTCTTGTTTGCAGGAATATTCCTTGCCTCAACAACAGTAATAGAAGAAAAGAAATCACAAGCTTATTTCAGGAACTTCATCACCCCAACAAAAGATTTCACATACATAATTTCAGATTACATTTTCTGCCTGCTAATCCTCACAATCCAGACAATAATTATTTTCGGTGTAATGAGTATTATAACAAAAACAGTAATCTCTGCAACAATGCTTCCAAATTTGGTGTTGGGATTATTACTTGCTTCAACAGCATTCATTTTCTTGGGAATGGCAATAGGATACTTCTTCAAGGATGAAGAAACAGCAAGTATAGGGTCAATATCCATAGCAACAATAATGCTATTCTTCTCAAATACTATTCTCCCAATAGAATCCCTTCCAACAACAGTAAGGGAAATAGTAAAGTTTAACCCGTTTATCATTGCAGAAACTATAATAAGAAGAATATACTTGTTTGGTGAGACCATAAAAGGAGTAACCACTCCAGTGATATTCATTGCTGTATATGTAGTAATCTTCATAATACTGGCATTCTTAGGACGAAAAATAGCCAAGTCACGGATACAATAAACTCTTCCTTTTTATTGTTCTCATCTTTCCAAGGTTAGAGTTAATTCCCATAAAAGATTACGATAAACAAGAATTTAAATACCTTCTCACCGCACTTGTCCGTTAGACTATTAAAGAAAAATATATGTTTTCTAGAAATTACTTTTTCTTCTTCCCCTTCTTCACTTTCTTTTCCTTTCTCTTCTTGCTCATCCTCGCCTCTTCCTCACCAACCATTTTTGCAACCAAGTCAGGAAGACCAGTACCAACAGGGACATTCTGATTCAGCAAAATGTTCTCAATCACAGAGTTAAGATTATCTACTTCCCCTGTTACAGAAGCCTTGATAAGATGTTTGATGGGAGTTTCAAAACAAGCTCTTGCAAGGACAGATTCTTTCTCACTTGTTATTCCGCTTCTTGTGATTCCTTTTATTACTCCGCCAGAAGTCATGACATCAGCCAAGAACATTATGTGCCTTATGTCAATGTTAAGACCCTCATTTTTTATGACATCAAGAGATTCCTTAATAATCATGTTTCTTGCGGCTTCTATGCCGAATGTCTCTGCAATCAAGAATAAGTTATTGGTAACAATTCTTTTCTCATCCACACCTTCAATCTTGGCAATATCCTTAAGATTAGAGCCAGCGCACATTATGATGAATTCTCCGCCCATCTTGACAGGAAGAACTTGTGTGATTCCTTTAACACCTTTTATCAGAACTTTTTTCAGTTTCTCTTTCAATCTGAATAAGTCGACAAACTTGGCATCTTCATCATTATGCCTGACATAAATAAAATCTTTGGTCTCCTTGACATTAAAGTCTTCTCTTTCCAGGGAGTCTATAACTTGTTTTTTTGTGACATTCAAATCCCTCATTCCAACAGGATCCAAGATGATTTCCACTCTGAACAAGGTCAAATTAGTAGAAAATTCTCTAACAACATCATTCAAGGAAGTTTCTTTAATCATTGCTGCTATCTTTCTGATTGTTTTTATGTCACTGGAAAACTTCTTCTTGAGATAGACTTCTGTTTTTGGGGTGCTTGGAATCTTTCTGGCATCAAAGATTTCAATAAGTCTGGACAATCCAAGAGTAAGACTCATTTCTGCAACACCAGCAAAGTGGAAAACTCTAAGAATCATCTGCGTGCCTGGTTCACCAAAAGACTCTGCAGTAACAACCCCTATAGCTTCACCAGGAACAATCTTGGACACTTCATATTCTTCCATAACCTTCTTAAAAACTTTCTTGATATCCTCACTGCTAAGTTTCTGTTCCTTCACAATTTTCTCAATATCCTGAACTAAATTATCTGGAAGATCCTTGTATTTTTCAATTAGATTTTTGAGCATCTTAAATCTTCTGCATTACCTCCTTCACGATTCTCTTGACATCTATGGTTCCGCCTTCACTTTTTGAAACATCTATGCCATCTCCCCCATAAATGAATTGTATTACTCTTTTGTTAGAATCCCTGACAGTTCCATCATATTCCACTTTAAGATCCTGAAGGGCATTAGCAAGTCTCCTGTAAAGATAACCTGATTTAGGTGTCCTCAATGCAGTATCCATAAGGCTGTCCCTTCCAGTCATTGAATGGAAAAAGTATTCATAAGGATTAAGTCCTTTTTTGTAACTGCTTCTAATGAATCCTCTGGAATCAGGAAGAAGGTCTCCTCTCTTAAACAAGCTAAGGGTTCTCTTAGTATATCCATCCCTGATTCTTCCGCCACCAAGAGATTGCTGACCCACAAGAGCAGACATCTGTGCCAAATTAAGAAAACTTCCCTGTGCCCCAGATCTCGCCATAAGAAGAGTGGAGTTGTCATCTGTTGCACAATCAAAAACCCTGTGCCCTATCTCGTCTCTTAACCTGTTCAGAAGCTTGAGCACTTCACCTTCAAGAGTTTCAGTAACAGTCAATCCAGGCATTGCCTCAAGTTTTCCTTTATTATATCTCTCAATCAACTCCTCAACTTCCTTTTCAACATTCTTGATTAAGTTGTCATTTTTGACGAGCACCTCCTTGGGAAGGTCAGTGTCAGACAAGCAGGTGGTAAACCCAAAATCAAGAAGGACCTCCAATCCAAGTTTGAATATTCTGCCAACCGTGTCTATTCCAACATCCTCGCCATATTTTGTGTATATGGACCTTATGAGAGTTCCATTATCCTCCCCAATAGTCGCTTTGTCAATTATTCCCTTGATTAATCTGCCTTTTTTGATTAAAACCTCTTCGCCATCTTTAGATGCCCCTATGAAATCAAGATTCTTGGGAAGAAGGGCACTGAAAACATCCTTTCCACTAACTTCCCCCTTGTTAAACTTCATGCACCCAATATCATCAACACCAATTGAATAAAGAATATTCACTGCTTCTTCTCTGCTAAAAGTTAAATGTTTTGTGAGAATGTAATTACCGGTGATGGCGTCATGTATGGAACCCATAACATTCAGTCCGTTTTTAGGGCTGATGAGTTGGGTCTGAACCTGCATCAGAATCTCAGCCTCAGCCCTGGCTTCTTCAGTTTGAGGAATGTGTAAGTTCATTTCGTCACCATCAAAGTCAGCATTATAAGGTGTACAAACACCGGGATTTAATCTAAATGATTTCCCCTCGAGAACCTTGATTTTGTGGGCCATAATGCTCATTCTATGCAGACTTGGTTGCCTGTTAAACACAGATATGTCCCCATCTAAAAGGTGCCGCTCAACCACGCACCCTGCTTCAAGTTCCTCGATTATTTGTTCTTTGGTTTCTTCATTGACTTTTCTCTTCTTGCCATCAGAAGTAAAAACATAATTCACGCCAGGATATTGATCCGCGCCATTGTTCACAAGCCCTTTGAGCCAGTCAAGATTCCACTCAGTAACTTTTTCAGGAACAGTTAATTCCATTGCAACAATCTTGGGAACACCTACCTCATTAAAGTTTATTCTTGGATCAGGACTTATGACAGCTCTTGCTGCAAAATTGACTCTTTTACCCGCAAGATTATGTCTGAATCTTCCTTCCTTGCTCTTGATTCTTTCAGTAAGAGACCTGAGAGGTTGTCCTGACCTGTGTCTTGCAGGAGGAATCTGGGCTAAGGTGTTATCAAAATAAGTTGTGACGTGATATTGTAGAAGTTCCCAAAGGTCTTCAATTATGACTTCCGGAGCACCAGAATTGATGTTTTCAAAAAGTCTCTGATTTATCCTGACTATGTCTCCAAGCTTATGAGTTAAGTCATCTTCACTTCTCTCTCCAGATTCCAGGGTTATGGAAGGCCTCATAGTAACTGGCGGTATTGGAAGTAATATAAGAATCATCCATTCAGGTCTCGCCATTCCAGAATTAATTCCAAGTTTTTCAACATCACAATCAGGAATCTTCTCTAGCCTGGCCCGTACTTCAACAGGAGATAATTTTTTGTCATTTTCCATAAAAACAGAGGGCTTTTCCAATTTGACATTATATTGTTTTGCCTTGCAATGAGGGCAAACTTTAATGGAAGAAGAAGATTTTCTGACAGAATCTCCGCCTGAACCTTTTTTCAGGTTCTTAATTTTTTCATCAGTGATTAAGAGTTTGGAACACTCTCTGCAGGTGCTTTTCAGGAAATTAAGAACATAAGGAATATATTTTATGTGAATAATAGGCCTGGCAAATTCAATGTATCCAAAATGACCAGTACATTCCTTTAATTTACCAGCACATGTTTTGCATCTCAATCCAGGGTCTATGACCCCCAACCTGACATCCATCAAGCCACCATCTACAGGATAACCTTCCCGGTCATAAAGCTCAGCAGTGACTATTTTAGCACACGCCCTTTTCCTGATTATCTTGGGGGACATAAGTCCAAAGACAATTTTGCTTACTCTTTTGTAAATGTGACTTTCATTCTTCATTTTCTTCACTTCCTGCAGAATCTCCGGAGCTAATCTCTTCCACATCAACAGCTTCTACATCACCATTTTCTTCTTTAGGTTCTTCTTCAGAAACTCCTTCCTCATTCACCTCACCAGATTCTGTCAATTCCTCTTCTTTGACCCCCCCACTAATGTTATACTTGCTTTCTAAAACAAGTTTTGGATAAACACATAAAGATTTAAGTTCATCAAGCAATAACTTGAATGCATAACTTATTTCAATAGGAGTTACTTCCACATTACTCCCGCACTTAGGACAATAATCCTTGCCCTTCAAGGAATTATGTATTGCAAGCATACCACACTTTTCACAGATGTGGATGATAGTCCTATCAGAATCAAATCTTTCTTTTAATAACAGACTGGCTCCGTGTGCCACAAAACAGTCTTTCTCCATTTCTCCTAATCTTAATCCTCCACCTTTTCCTCTCCCTTCAATAGGTTGTCTGGTCAATAATTGAATCCTGCCAGAAGCCCTTGCATGAAGTTTGTTTGTAACCATATATTTTAATTTGAGGTAATACATGTTCCCAATGAATATTCTTGCCTTGAGCATTTTTCCTGTTAAAGGTGAATACATCGTTTCAGTCCCATCGTCCTTAAATCCGAGATTTAACAATTCCTCCCTTAATTTAATTTCTGGCTCAACATCAAAAGTAGTGCCATCAACAGTTCTTCCAGCCAAAGCCCCTACCTTTCCAGCAAGAATCTCAAGCATATGTGAAACAGTCATTCTGCTTGGAATACTGTGAGGGGAAAAAATAATATCAGGTCTTATTCCTGAAGCTGTAAATGGTATGTTTTCTTCAGGGATAATCATCCCTATGACTCCTTTTTGCCCGTGTCTTGAAGCAAACTTGTCCCCAATTTCCGGAATCCTCTGATCCCTGATTCTAACTTGGACCAGTTTATTCCCTTCATCGCTTTCAGTAAGAACAACCATATCCACTACCCCCTCAGTACCGTGGTCCACAGTAGTGGAACTTTCCCTTCTAGTGCTTGCAGTAACACTAAACTCCTCAAGCTCTCCTAGAAATCTTGGGGGGGAAGTTTTTCCAATTAAAACATCATCACTAGCAACAGGAGCACCAGGATATATGATTCCGTCTTTCTCAAGATGCCGATAATCTTTTTCAGATTTGTATCCTTTGACTTCCTTGTCAGGAATACAAATCTCGTCAACTAATCCGCCTGAATATCTTAATTCCTCATTTCTATAAGGTTTGAAATAAGTAGACCTTGCAAAACCCCTCTGAACAGAACCCTTATTTAATATGATTGCATCTTGCATGTTATATCCGCCATAACTCATGATGGCAATGACAACATTCTGCCCAGCAGGATGTTCCTTAAGTCCAAAGATGTCATGCATGCAGGATCTGACAATAGGTGTCTGCGGATAATGAAGAATGCTCACATCAGTATCCATTCTCAGGAAATAATTAGTAGAATACAATCCCAAGGATTGTTTCTGAATCTTGCTTCCCCTAATTAATCTTGAGGAACTTCCAAAATTAGAATAAGGAATCAAAGATGTAGTAAATCCAAGAATAGAAATGGGACTCAGCTCCATATGAGTATGTTCTTTTGTTAAATGCTCCTCATCAAGAGCAATTAGGGCATCATCTTCTTCAAGAGCATCCAGATAATCCACTATTCCATCTTTAACCAGATTGGACCACTTGATTTCCCCCTTGATCAAATTATCAATGTACTCTTTGGTAAGTCTCGGGATACCATCTGTAACAATAATCAGGGGCCTTCTTAATCTCCCTTTATCAGCAGAAATATGAATCTCATCAAGCTCTTCCAGATAAGAAACATTAACCATTAAAGAAATATCTCCAATTCTCCTCCCATTCCTGATGTCAGAAACAAACTTCTCTGGATTATTTACATGACCTACAAAAACATCATTAATAAAAACTTCAGCCATCTTCAAGACCATACCCCGCGAGTGTTTTTTTTAGTTTATCTAATTGCGAACATTCAACAGAAATTTCAGATGTGATAGACAGGTTTTTTCTTAGACCGATTGGTGTTCCTTCAGGAGTCTCAACCGGGCATAATCGCCCCCAATGAGTCGGGTTAAGAGTTCTTGCCTCAAAGTTTTCCTGAGAAGAAGATAACAAAGAAACTACTTTTTGTAAATGAGATACAGTAGCAATAAAATTAGTTCTGTCAATATTTTGACTGATTCCTTTTCTTCCTCCAACCCAGGAACCTGTTGCCATTGCACTTTTTATCCTGTTAGTGAGTAACTGGTCCCTGATAATTATTTTCATAGATTGGAATTTTCCTCTCTTGACGAGTCTTTGGAAGTTGTAAACAATATCCTGAACCAAAGCTCTCAAATTAACCCTAAACAAGTCAGCAAGGAGGTCGCCACTCAATTTTAATCTTTTGTTGGCATAATGGTCTTTGTTTGAAACACTCGCCTCACCCTTGGAAATTGCCATAAACCTCTTGATATACTTGCACAAGTTATGTGCTTTTGATATTCTGTCTTCTTTCTTTGTCCCAATATGTGGAAGGAAGTATCTATCAAGCATTTCCAGCACCCTCTCAGAAGAATCTTCTTCAATCTGAGGGATTCCTATCTTTTTAGCTACGACCTCAGCAGCTTCTTTCTGAGTCTTGATATCCTTTCCTTCATACAGGTTAATGAAGAGGTCATCATCGTAAAAAGTATCTTTAGTAATCATGTCCCTGATTTCATTATCTCTGGTGAGACCAAGAGCTCTTAAAAGAAGAATAATTGGGATTCTCCTAAACCTCGTGAATGTCATATAAATCACGCCATCTTTCATCTGTTCAAGGGTGTGTGGTATCCTATATGAATTTGTTTCAGAAAATATTTTTCCAACGAACTTGCTTGGACCAACCTTGGATCGTTCAACAAACAGTTTATTTGAAGCTAAGTCTTCAACAATAATAAGAACTCTCTCATTGCCATTCAAGATAAAATAACCACCAAGGTCATTTGGGTCCTCATGATACTTTACCAGACCCTCCTTATTTTGTCCCCAAAGATGACAATATTTAGATCTGACCATGACAGGGATTTTTCCGATTAAGGTTTTGAAAGATTCCTTTTCAACCCCCTCCACAAAGACGCTTATGTTAATCATAATTGGAGAGGAATAAGTTAATTTTCTCATTCTTGCTTCCATCGGATAAACATCTCTCTTGCTCCCATCTGCTTCAACAAGTCTGGGTTTGCTGATTTCAACTTTCCCAAGTTTAATTTTGAAATCACTAACTTCTTGGGGGATGATGGTTGGTATGATATCCTGAGTTTCGTTAACTATCTGTTGTATTCCTTTGTCCATAAACCTGTTAAAAGAGTTTATATTTGATTCTACAAGAGAGTAATCCTCAAAGTATTTTTTTAATATATTTCTGTAGTTTTCAACCATAGTTAAAACTCCTTATACAACCACCCTGTAATATGAAGATTTTCCAACTGTGGGGGTGTTTCTTATTATTTCAATAATGTCCCCGTGAACAGCATCCAATCCTGTCAGGGCAGGGTCTTTCTGCTTTATCTTTGGAAGCTGCTTTTTAGAAACATTGTATTTTTTTAAGATTATTGCTGCTTGTTCCTCACTAAGTTTAATATGCTTTGGAACAAGCATATGATTCTGAATATTTGATTCACCATTATCAGCCATCTTGTATTTTAACCTTTGTACCCTAATTTTTGTATTTTAATCAAACCGCTCTTTTGTTTTTCCTTCAACCTTGTCTTTTGTTTTTCCCTCAAGGCTTTTCTAAAGGCTTGTAAGCGGGCATTTATGCCCTCTGTCTTTTGTTTTTCCCTCAAGGCTTTTTCCTAAAAAGGCTTGGGCCGGACGGGAAGTTCAGCAACTTTCTTCTTGTGAGCGAAGCGAACCAATTATGGTTTTCTTCTTTCTGGTGGTGTTTCTTCTTTTTCTAAAAGAAGAAAGTCACTTTTGAACCCGCGACCACTTGGTTAAAAGCCAAGTGCTCTACCAAGCTGAGCTACCGGCCCGCCCAAAATAATCTTTCTAAATAATCAATTACGCCCTGACCGGGAGTCGAATTCCCGCTCTAAAGAGTCCCGGGTCCCGGCCTTGCTGTATGCTGTCATAAATTCATTCGACAGGGCCGGATGATAGGCCACTACACTATCAGGGCTTAATAGATATCTGTTTTCAATAAAAATGTCTGCGATTCTTCTTTTCAAAACCATTTTCTCTCTTCTCCTATTTAGAAAGATTATTCATATACTATTCTAAAATGGAAAACTAAGAATTTATAAACCTATCGTTTTACAACCAAAAAACTCACAAAAAAAGCTAAAAAAAGAGAAAAATGTTGCTGCGGGGAACAGGACTCGAACCTGCGTAAGCACTAAGCTACTTGGTCTTGAGCCAAGTCCGTTTGACCACTCCGGCATCCCCGCATATAAAAAACAAACTATCTCCAATTTTTAAGTTTTTTGATTTAAACTGGATGTAAGGTGTTCAGAAATTGATTCACAAGTTTTAAAAACCCCCTCTTCATAGTTCTCATTATGTCAAAGAAAAAAATAAAAAACCAAGATAAGAAAACAGAGGATATGCCTGAAAACGAATCATATGTCTTAGATACTTCTGTGGTAATAGAAAAAGTGGCATCAGATTTAATTAAGAAAAAACAGCTAAGAGGAAAACTCTTGATTCCCAATGCTGTAATGGCAGAACTGGAGCATCAGGCAAACCAGAATCACGAAACAGGACTTCTTGGATTGGAAGAATTGCAGGAACTTCAGGAACTTGCAAAAGAAGGAAATATTCAATTAGAATTCACAGGAGAGAGACCAAGTGCACATCAGATAAGGTTTGCAAAATCAGGGGAAATAGATGCTTCAATAAGGAATTTAGCATACAACACCGGAGCAACTCTTATTACAGCAGACAAGGTTCAGGCAAGTTCGGCAAAAGCATTTGGAGTGGAAGTAAAGTTTATCGAACTAAAACTTCCAACAAAAAAAATAGAAGTAGAAAAATTCTTTGACAACACGACAATGTCCGTACATTTAAAAGAAAAATGTTCTGCTTACGCAAAAAGAGGCTCTCCAGACCAGTGGAATCTCATAAAAATAACAAAAAATCTTTTAACAAAAGAAGAAGTTGAAAGGTTCTCGAAGGAGATCGTTGAAAAAGCGAGGATGGATGCAGAATCTTTTGTGGAGATTTCAAGAAGGGGTTCAACAATAGTACAATACAAGGATTACAGGGTTGTGATAACAAGACCTCCAGTATCTGACAGCAGGGAGATTACCATTGTCAGGCCAATAAAAAAACTTGACATAAAAGATTACAAGCTCCCACCAATATTGTTTGAGAGAATAAAAGAAAAAGCAAGAGGAATCATCATCGCAGGAGAAACAGGGTCAGGGAAGTCAACATTCGCGCAGGCAATAGCAGAATTTTATAGTGAAAACGGAAAAATAGTAAAAACCGTCGAGAGCCCGAGAGACCTTCAGTTAAAAGATGAAATAACTCAATACTCAAAAAATTTCACATCAAGTGAAGAAATACACGATATTTTGTTTTTATCGAGACCAGACAACATAATCTTTGATGAGATAAGAGATACAACAGACTTCAAATTATACACAGATCTAAGACTGGCAGGAAGCAACTGCCTTGGTGTTCTTCATTCATCTTCACCAGTAAATGCAGTTCAAAGATTTATCTCAAGACTTGACACCGGAATGATACCAAGTGTTTTGGATACCCTGATTTTCATAGAAAAAGGGAGAATAGGAAAGGTTCTTACAGTCCAGATGAATGTAAAAGTACCAACAGGTATGACAGAAGCTGACTTAGCAAGACCTGTTGTTGAGATAAGAGATTTTACAACAAAAAAACTTGAATTTGAAATCTATTCATACGGGGAAGAAACCGTCGTTGTGCCAGTAGAAAAAGAATCACTAACCCCCATTCACGAACTCGCAAAAAAAGAAATTGGGAGGGAATTCAGTAAATTAACATCCAAGGCAGAAGTTTCAATCCTTAATCAGAACAAGATAAATGTGGCAATCCCAGAAGGGGAAATTGGGAAGATAATAGGAAAAGCAGGTCAGAGAATAGAGGAAATAGAAAAAAAATTGGGAATAAAAATCAACATCTCTCCTTTAGAAGGGAAAAAACACGAACTAGAAGAAATTGAATCCACATCAGGAGAAAATAAGAAATACATCTCCCTGTACATCAACCCGAGATTTGCAGGACAAACCGCACACATCCACCACAACAACACTCCGCTCTTCACTCAGAACATCTCAAGAAGCGGGGAAATCAAAGTCCACAAACGCACGCCCCTCGGAAGAAAACTAATTAAGCTCCTCAATCAAAAACAAACTCTAAAGGTCAAGGTTTAGTAGTCCACATTTTACTTTTTTCCTTTTGTGTTGTCCACAAGTTCTTCATAAGCTTCTTCAATTTTTTCCATAATAAAATCCAAAAAACCAGTGATGTCTCCATCTCTGGCTAACTCAAGGTAATCAGTATATTTTATCCTCTCCTCTTTCTTGATGCATATTGGTGGAAATCCAGATTTCATCAACATAAAATTAAGAATCAACCTACCAGTTCTTCCGTTACCATCCAAAAAAGGATGTATGGCAATAAAGAGATGGTGCACATAAGAAGCGAGCAAGACAGGATGCAATTTATGGTTATTCTTTATCCACCTAACCAAAGAACTTATCTCCTTAAAGATTTCAGATGGCTTAGTAGGAATATGTTTTGAACCCCCCATATAAACCTGAATTCTCCTAAAATTTCCAGAACTTTCACCAAGTATATTCGAGGTAAGATGGTAATGGATTTTTTTGATAAAATCAGTATTCAAATTGCCCCTATAGGATTTCATAAAATCATAAGCCTTTTTTGTGTTCTCAATTTCATGAATCTCTCTTAAATCTTTCCCTTCAGGAGAAATTTTATCTTCTAATATGTGGTTTGTCTCCTTCAAGGTAATAGTAGAACCTTCTATAGCATTTGTGTTAAAAGTGAATCTGATCAGTTGTTGTTTTTCAATAACCCCATACTCGATATTTGATAAAGATGAAATAATCTGTTTGCGTCCTTTTTTTACCTCATTTAATCTCTTCAAGGCATCAGCATCTAATTTTTCAATAATCCTGATTTTTTTTATGTTCTTGACTTTCTCTTTGAGATTATCTTTGGCATTCTTAACTAATTTTTCTATTTTATCATCAGAAAGATTCCCTTTTCCAAGAAAATGTCTAACTTTCTTAAACTTTTTATCCATCCTGATAGTCTGTGTTAGATAGTAATAATTTTTTTTCCCTTTCTTGACAATCTCAACATAAGCCATAAGAGATTATATGGTGTCCACATTTATAAAGCTTTCCATTTTATAGTCCACATCAAGAAAACCCCCCTCGGAAGAAAACT
>JAHJQH010000066.1 GCA_018819375.1 Nanobdellota archaeon | reverse complement strand
TCTTCACTGCCACTGCATATTTGTCCAAACAATACCCCTTATAAAAAGAAGTAGGACACCCTACAAGCACTTTTGGATAATTCTGTTCAACCACCATACATCATCAAAAACAAGAAAGATATAAAAACCTAACGCCGGGGTTGGATATGTTATGGGTTGCAAAACGCCTGAAGCTAAGATTCAAAATATTTTTGTTTTATGTAGTTAATAAAAGGTCTCTCTTTTTTTTCTATTTGGTATTTATCCAAAACATCGTAATAATTTTCTATATCCTCTATTGGAATATCAATCAATGGATATCCTTTCTTCCATAAAATCCAATTCATCACTAATCTGGATAATCTTGAATTGCCGTCCACAAACAGCTGCAGAGAAATGATTTTTAGATGCACTAAAGCAGCTAATTCTAATGGATGAAGTATCCTATTTTCTTTTTTATACCATCCAAAGAAATTTTCTATTTCTTTATCAAGGATTTGCCATTTTGGAGGAACATAAGAGGTTCCTGCTATTTTGACATCCCTCTTTAATTCGCTTCTTAATTTCCCAGCGATTTCATCTTCTATCCCCAACATAAGAAGTGTATGGAGTTTTTTTAAAAACCTGATGTTTAAATTATCCCTGTATCTGGTTATTGCTAAAACCCCATTTTTGTGATTTTCTATTTCTTTTGCGATTCTGAGGTTTTTGAAATCTTTTGGCATAATCCCTTCTTTTAAAATCAAGGATGTTTGTCTCAAAGTAATGTTTACGCCTGATAACTTACTGCTGTCATATGTGAATCTTATGATAAACTCTTTTAACTTCTCCTTTTTTTCAGTAAGTGTTAATTTCCTTAGGTTATTGTTATAATCCTGCTTTAATTTTTCTATTTTTTCTACTTCTTCATTTGAGAGATATTTATATCTACCTTTCTTAATTTCATTTAAAAATTCTTTTTTTAATCTTTCAAGTCTTGCTTTTGGAGGAAGAGTTTTTCCAATATACTTGCTTTTTTGAGTTATTTTCTTTCCTTTTCTGATATTATGCACTAATATCCAATGCTCTTTCCCATTGCTTTTGACTTTTCTTTCAAATACCATACTTACCCGTAGTCACTACATATATTTAAATGTTTCGTATAGTCACTACATAAGTCAGCTGATAGAAGCTGATAGAAATAGCAGGGCATTGTGAATATGCGCCAATTCCTGTATCCTAAAAGTTTACAAAACTCATCACTTATTCAGAGGCATCACGACAATCTTCTAAAATCTCCCCTAAAATATAAGAATTTCCTCCAAGAATAAAATGACTAGAACGAGAAAAAGATGCTATGCGCTTCTTTTGACCTCTTTTAGGCGTAAAATAAAATACTAAATTAGGTTTGATATATCCATCTTTTTCATGTTTCAGGGGTTCAAGTTTTATTTCAAGTTTCTCTCCTTTTAATAATTGATGTTCAAATAACTTATAGGTTTCCATATATTCATCAAGATTTGGTAATAATTCCCTAATAATTTTTTCATCATTAAATAGGGAAAGAATTTTGTTTAATAATTCATTTTTTTTCATATAACAAGAAATATAAAAAAATTTAAAAAACTAACGCCGGGACTGGGACTTTCTGTGATCTTACCTTTAATTTTGGCGAAGCCAACATTTATAGTTTTCTTTTGGTATGTGTAGCTTTTCTTTTTCTAAAAGAAAAGACCACTGTCGAACCCAGATATCCCGAGGGAAACAGGCTCTCAAGGCCTGCGCAATACCATTATGCGATCCCGGCACAAGTTCAAGTACCAAAAGGCAATATTTAAACTTAACTGATAATTTCTCTTTTTAACTTAGAAGTGTTATATGTCCCTACAAAATATCCAGAGATAGATTTTATGCTGTTTCTTATAGTGGAAACAAGTCCTTTTATATTGAATTTAACTCTAAACACTCTACTGATTCTCCAAAAATCATGAAACTTGTTAAAAAAAATGAAAAACTTGTTAGGAGGCAGTTTAATTAATACCTTTACTAATGGGAGCATTACAGGATATCTTACTGCAAAACTAAAAAATTTATGGAAGTTCACGAGTCTTCTTTTTTCTTTTTCATTCTCAAAATGCAATTGGGAGTCTAACCAATAAGACCTCTGTATGGATTCTATACTTTTTCTGAAATAGCCTTTTTTTACACAATAGTCATATATTTCTGTTCCAGGATAGGGGGTAAGTATAAAACATTCTGCAAAATCAACCTTGTTTTTCTTGTTTATTTCATAAGTGTCCATAACCATTTCAAATGTTTCTTCTGGGTTACATATGATATTTTGAGTCCATATCCTGAGTCCTTCTCTCTTTATGATTTTTATGGCATTGTTTATAACATTAGAAGACATCTTTCTGTTAAGTATCTTATTGCGGATAAAATCATTTCCAGATTCTATAGCAACTGTCACAGCAACGCATCCTGCTTTTTTTAAATCTTTTATCCCTTCCTCTGTTACCACATTAGGCCTTTGATTACATATAAAATCTATGTTAACTTTCTTCTTCCAAAGTCTGGAAAATTCCTTCCTAAATTCTGAATTCAATGCAAAAATATCATCAACAAATCTGAAAAAAGCCACATTATATTTTTTCTTTATTTCTAAGACCTCATCAACAATACCTCTTGCACTCCTCTGCCTGTAGATTTTTCCTTTTCCCTCGTACAGCTCATTATACTTTTTGTTGAAACAATATGAACATTGAAACATACATCCACGAGAAGCAATAATCCACTTTATAGAGGAATCTCTTAGACTCCTGTTTTCTTCATAAATTATCTCCCTATTTGGAAAAGGCAAGGAATCTAAGTCTTCTATCCTGTTTCTTATTGGATTTTTGTAAATTTTATTGTTAATCCTTAACCACCAGTTTTTGACATTCTTGTAATTTTGTTTTTTTTCTATTTTGTCCAATAGCTCAACAAATGCAAGTTCCCCTTCTCCGATACACACACCATCTATAAACTCGCTGCTTTCAATAAAATTAGGAAAAAATGTGCAATGAGGTCCTCCAAACAGGGAGATTGCATTTATTGATTTTGATTTACGGAGAATTTGATTTATTTTTCTGCATATTTTATGTTTTCCCGTAGTTATGCTATATGCTAAAACATCTGGATTAAATTTTTTTAATCTTTTAAAAAAATTCTTTCTTGGAGCCTCAAAATATTTTACTTTATGTCCTCTTTCAATAAGGCATTGTGCTATGTATCCGATCCCTAATGGTTCTATGACTGCTATTGAAGGCTCTATAAAAGCTATTTTCATATCTTATCCTTATCTATGTGAATATACTAAGGTGAATATGTTTGGGGGGTTTCACCTCAAAACAACGCATAAATAAAAGGGGAAATTGCACTGCTCTGGCTAAAGATAATCAGCACTCCTACCAAAATAAGCAGGATAATAATTGGAGCAAGCCAGAATTTCTTCCTGATTCTCAAGAAATCCCAAAACTCACCTAATAAGGATTTGTTGTGCATAGAAAAATCAGTTTATCTCATAGTTTATAAAATTTGTTATCCTTTTTGCAACTTCTTCATTTGACTCTGCAGAAGGATGCCCTGCATCAGCAGCATAAACTTCCCCGCCTCGATTTCTCACAACATCAATGTAAGAAGGAACATCAGTTATGCAGAAAAGTCCTTTTTTATGGCAAAAGTCCCTTGCATAAGCAGAATAATCCGTATAATCATACTCATAAAACACATAAACAAGTTTCTGGCCTTTCTCTTCAACAGCTTCATTAAACTCCAACAAGTTGTCTCCATTTTCCTCAAAAACACTGCCCTCCCCCTTAAATCCGCCATCTTCCTTAAATCCACCCATCATATGCCTCAAACTAGCCCAAAGAAAAGAAACAAGAGAAGATTTCTCCCTAATCTTCCAAAACACTTCTTTCACAAAAGATTCCTCATAAGGAACCATTAACCTGTAAAAGTCAGCTTCAATCAACACCATGACAACAATATCACCCTTATTAAACAGGTTATTATGAAAGTTATACATTTCTTCCATATGATACACGCCAAATCCACCATTCCCATAATTAATCACCTGATTATCATCAAATGAACCCCCCTTCAGGAAATAAGAGGAAATTGTCTGCTCATCACTCAGCTCCCACCCAAAAGTAAAAGAATCTCCTAAAAAAATGTATTTTTTAGTAGTATTCAACAAGTCAAGCTCAATATCCTCCCCTCTTGCACCAATATTATTTATTCTGGCAGAAGGAACTCTCAATCTGTGGCTATACCATCCATCCTGATTAGGTTTAAAATAATATAACCCATTTTCTTCAACCTCAACTATCAGTCTTTTTCCAACAATCACCATACAGGATATTTCTAAGATTAAAAACAAGACAGCAATTATCACAATTACAAAAATCACAAAAAACAATTTCCTAATCCCTCGCATATTTTTCACTATCCCACTTGTCTTGCAGATTATCTTCTCTTTTTATCAAAAACTTGCCCATCACAAGATAATCAATGCCAGTGCCCATCATGCACTTGTAAGCATCATAAGGCGTGCACACAATCGGCTCTCCCCTTATGTTAAAAGAAGTATTAATCAATATAGGAATGCCAGACAGCTTCCCAAATTCTTTGATAAGATTGTAATAAAGGGCATTCTGCTTTCTCCTTATTGTCTGCAATCTCCCGCTTCCATCAACATGAGTCACAGAAGGTATCTTCTTGTGCCACTTCTTCTTAATAAGATATACCATCAACATAAAATCAGTTGGTTCTGGAATTGGCGTGTCACATTCAAAATATTTCAGTGCATCATCCTCACAAACCACAGGTGCAAAAGGCCT
>JAHJQH010000065.1 GCA_018819375.1 Nanobdellota archaeon | reverse complement strand
ACCCCGGCGTTAGGTTTTTATATCTTTCTTGTTTTTGATGATGTATGGTGGTTGAACAGAATTATCCAAAAGTGCTTGTAGGGTGTCCTACTTCTTTTTATAAGGGGTATTGTTTGGACAAATATGCAGTGGCAGTGAAGAGCCTTGATTATCCTAACTTTGATATCTTACTTGTTGACAATTCCAATGATGGAGGGGTTTATATGCAGAAGATTAAGGAATTAGGTCTGCCTGTTATTGAGGGGCCTTGGTTTGAGAGTGCTCGTGATAGGATTGTTGCCTGCAGGAATCTTTTGGCTAAAAAAGCTATTGAGGGGGGTTATGATTATCTTTTTAGTTTGGAACAGGATGTTTTACCTCCTCAGTATGCCCTGAAAAAGCTTGTTGATGCCGACAAAAAGGTCATTAGTGCTGTTTATTTTGCCAGAAATTTAATGACTGATGGACAGGTAAGACTTATCCCTCTTGTTTACAAACTTGTTGACAAAAATAATCTGGATATGGTTCCTTTAGGTGATGAAGAATTGTGGGATAATCCTAAGGTTATGAAAGTTGTTTCTGCTGGTTTGGGGTGTGTATTGTTACACAAGGATATCCTGAAAAAAGTCAAGTTCAGGTATGAGAAGGATTCTGAGGTCTTTGATGACAGGTGGTTTTTTATTGATTTGCACAAATTAGGTGTTGAAGTCTTTGCAGATACAAAGATAAGATGCAAGCACATAATATTTAACAGACCTTATCAATGGAAAGATATCAAGAAGTAGAAGGTGGTTGTTATTTCTTTTTCTTTTTTAATAGAAGATACAGGATTAAGCCTATTATGATAATCCCAAATGTTATTGCTATCCCTTTTGGATTTATGCCCAAATTGATTTTGGACTGATTTTCATTAGTTGGTTTTTGTTCTGTTTTTGGGATATCTTCTGTTGTTATGAGATACAATGTTACTTCTTTTTCATTAATTTCCATTAGTTTTATGATTAAATCTATTTGTCCGTCCCTGTCAAAATCAAATTGATTATTTACTTCCTTGTTTATTGTTGTGTAAAAAGGTGTTTCTGCTTCTTGTATAAATGCAGTTAATTGAATATTTTCCTTTGATTCATCTACTTCCCGAATCATAATTCTGTGAATTTTCCCTTCAAAACCAAATTCCATAATGTCTTTTTCTTTCAGAATTATCTGGCCTGTGTTTAGTTCTACTTTGTATACTGTTCCTTCTGCATTTGCATTAGGAACTGTAGAACATAGAATTATGGAACATAAGAGAAGCCCCATTACCACCTTGTTTGTTAAATCAACTGCTTTTTTCATATTGGTCTTTGAGTTAGAAAAGAATATAAACCTTACTAATGAGGCGGCTCAAAAAAATAAAAAATAAAGAAGAAAAAAGAAAAAGGGTTTATTTCTTTTTCTTTAAAACAATCCACGCTATCACTATTATGATGATTAAACCTATTAGCCACCATAACCAAGCTACTCCTGCTTTCTCTGTTGTTGGTTCTGTTGTTCCTACTGCTCCTGAATCTGTTGTTTTAGGAGTTTCTTTTGCTGGTGTTGTGACTTGTAGTTTTTCTATTGTGACATCTGCATTGGTTCCTGTTATCTTGTTAAGAGTAACTTTGATATCATTTGTTCCGTCTTTGTCTAGGTCAATAAGTTTTGATTCCCCTAATGTCAATTCAATGGTTATTGGGTCTGAACTTATTGTTATTTTCACACTTGTTGCTGTTACTTCATTTATGGTCATACTGTGTGCTGTTACTCCATCAAGCGTGAATGTTTTTGTTGTTCCTTGTGAAATTGTGACTTTTTCACTTATGGCAGCTGCTAAGTTTATGGTTGCTGTGGTTACTGTTGTTGCTCCGGTTCCACTGGAACCACCTCCACCTCCACTAGAAGAACTGCTTCCTCCACTGCCATATTGGGCATTGAATGTTGCTGTGGTTGAGCCTTCATTTCCTACGTTGTCTTTTACATAACAATGTAATGTGTATGTTCCTGCTGCATTTGTTTGTGATCCTGTGTATGTCGCTGAAGCTGTTGTTGAATAAGCGTTTGTCACTGCTGAAGCTTGTCCTGGTTTGTCCAAGATAAACTTATAGGAATTT
>JAHJQH010000064.1 GCA_018819375.1 Nanobdellota archaeon | reverse complement strand
GAGCCTGTTCAAAAAGCATAGACATACCTCTCTTGGAACAAAAAGCAAAAATAAAAGGTGCAACTTTACTGGGAACAGGAGACTTTACTCACCCCCTCTGGTTAAGAGAACTAAAACAGAATCTCACAGAAGAGGACAGCATAGGCATATTAAAAACAAAAACAAGCTTCCCCTTCATCCTCACAACAGAAATCTCCCTGATGTACACACAAGAGAACAAGGGAAGAAAAATACATCTCGTGATTCTGGCACCTGATTTTGAAACAGTAGACCAGATAAATGAAATGCTCCTGAGACACGGACGCCTGGATTATGATGGAAGACCAATTTTCGGAATGACATCCCCGGCCCTTGTCGAAAAACTAAAATCCATCAATCAAAAAATAGAAATTATACCGGCGCATATTTGGACGCCGTGGTTCGGGATGTTCGGTTCAAAATCAGGATTCAACAGCATAAAAGAATGTTTCCAAGATCAGGCAAATCACATTTTCGCAATTGAAACAGGTCTCTCATCAACACCAGATATGAACTGGAGAATAAAAGACCTTGACAACAAGGCAATACTCTCATTCTCAGATGCACATTCCGCAAGTTCTTGGAGATTGGCAAGAGAAGCAACAATTTTCAATTTAAATAATCTGACATATCCTGCCATAATTCAGGCAATGAAAAACAAGGACCCTTCAACATTCACCTCAACCATAGAATACTATTGCGAACAAGGAAAATATCACTACGACGGCCACAGGAACTGCAAAGTCAGGCTCACTCCAGCAGAATCAAGAAAACACGGCAATATGTGTCCGGTTTGCAGTAACAAATTAACAATCGGTGTCTTGAACAGGGTAGAAGAACTAGCAGAAAGGCCAGAAGGTTTCACGCCACCAAACGCAATCCCTTTCAAGAGACTTATCCCCCTCTCAGAAATAATCGCAGGAGTCTTGAATACAACACCTTACACTAAAAAAACAAATGAAATCCACGAAAAACTAATCGCAGAATTCAAGACAGAATTCAACATCCTTCTCAACACGCCAGAAGAACAGCTGAACACCATAGTAGAACCAACCATAACAAAGTGGATTCTCAAAAACAGGAATCAGGAAATAAGGTTCCTCCCAGGTTACGATGGAGAATATGGCATTCCCCTTCTCAATGAAAAACAAGAGCAACAGCTAGGGCAAAAATCACTTTCAGAGTTTTAAAATAATCGATCAACAATTTTAAAGAATAAAGATTTCCCAGACTCTTCTTTATGTTTTAATAGGTTTGAACCAACACTCGGGGGAGTTTTCTCATTATCCCCATCACCCCCACCAGAACTCTCAATAGCCCTCAACACCAAAGAAGCATCATAAGCAGTAACTCCCCCATTCTCACTCACATCACCACACATATCAACTTCTCGTTTACCAACAACCATCTCAAGTATCCAATCAGAATCCTGTTTCTCCAATTTTCCATTATGATTCACATCACCTAAAAGGCTACATTCATCATCCCCTTCTCCTCCATCACCATCCTCCAAATCAATAAAAGTCAAGTTAAAAAGATAAAATCGGTATGTCTTTCTAACTTCAATATCATTGTACCTCACATGAAATTCAATATCTTTAAAATCACCCGGATTAATTTGTGTTTGACCTACTTTTCCATCAAGCCCATATGTAAAGTAAAGTTCTAAATTTCCAGTCGCAAGATTTTTGTTAATTATCCCATCGTCTGTTTGAGTGATATAATTTCTAAAGTTATTATTGATTATCACTGCTTGATTATCTCGATTTAGTGTTTTAAAAATAACTTTGAAAGGAATTTGCAAGTCATCAATCTCATTTATCCACCATATAGGAAAAGACGAATTTGATAATTCTAAAATATTAAGTTTAATCTGATTAATTCTTATCTGTCTTTCTTGAATCCTTCTGTTTATTGATTCAATAACTAATTTTTCATTGTAAGGTCCTAAAAAAGGTACTCCTACCTGATCAGGATTAATCATTAATGATTCTTCAATAGACCTAAATCCATTCATTCCTCCTGCAGGCCAATAACATCCAGTCCCTTGTATGCATCCCGTTCCTAAATCTACTTGGTATGCCGCAACTGATTTGCACAAAAATCTTCCGTGCTCATTATAGCACATGTCTCCTACCTGCGGTGGGATATTAGAATTGTATAAGGTTTCATAACATTGTGTGATTGTAAGGTTATTGATTGTTCCAGCTTGGTTTAAACAATTATTCATCGCAGTTGGATAAAATCGTGCATTAAAACAAGCCATAAAATCCGGATTATCGTCGGGGTCATCTACATTAAGATTAACTGTGCAATCAACATAATTTGCATAAGATTCATAAAACATATTAGATTTATCTAAACTTCCAGAACACCAAGAAGGACAACCCTCGGGGTCAATATTTCTCGCACCTATCATTGCTTCAGGTTTATATTGGCCCTTTTCAATGTCAACATATTCGTCACTCAATTCACCTAACGCATGTCCTAATTCATGTAGAAACACCTTTTTCCTTATGACAAAATCTCCTGACAAAGTTGATATTGCTAAAATCTTAACTTTCTCAAGTTCCTCTGGGGAGACTGCAGTTGCATGGGACCTATATTCTTTATTTGATAGAAAGATTAAGTAATCTGCCTCTAATCCCCAATCACAAAACTCAGCCAACTTATCTAAAACTTTTGGACCATCAGCACAAAGAGGATGAGAAAAAGGGATATAATTAACTACTGAATCACAACCCCAATCAATTTCAGGATTATAAAAAGGAAATATGTTAAAATAATCTCTAAACTCACTATAAGGATAATAATTCAAAAAAGATAATTTGTCTTCAGGGTTATTCAAACTTACAAACTCTTCAACCTTTCTTAAAAAATCTTCTTTCTTCACAAAACCATCAGAGATAAAAACAAAATTCAATTTTTTTGATGGTTCTCCTTTGTAAATCAAGCCCTGACACATCTCAGAACCTCCATCAAAACTCCCACCATCCTCAAAATCAACAACACCACTAACATCTCCAGAATCCGAAGTTCCTCCATCAACCGAAGGCCCAACATTATTCTCATCAGAATAGTCAATACTTTCCTTCTCCTTACCCTCATAAGAAGCCGTTCCCCCCCCAAAAGAAGATGGTCCAACAAAACCAACACTCCCCTTCTCTTTTAACCCAATCCACACAAGAACATCATTCAAAATATTATTGCCTGTTATAATATCAAAACCAACAAAACCTTTGTAAGACGAAGTAGAACGAAGGTCTGGTGTGTCAACACCAATATCCCCTTCACCAATATCAAGAAAAAACCCACCAGCATAAACAAACGAAAAACAGGAAAATACCAACATCCCAACCAAAAAAACCAAAATCAACCATGTTCTGTTCATAAAATAAACAAAGAGAGGGTAGTATTTAAAAGTTATGCCCAAGCATCATTTCCTTAACAATTTCAAAGGGTCTTTTGAAGTCAATATTTGAATACATTCAAGGACTCCAAAATTCAACAATTTCTTCTCATAAGAAACAATATGCTCTGCCTGCCCTCAACAGTAGAAAAAACCAACTCAAACCCATCCATAAACCAAACCCTCAATACATCCTCAGAATTCTAAAACCTTGTCAGCCATTATCTCCAAGACCCCATTATACATCTGAACTTTTCCAGTCACTCCCGCACTCTCAAAAACATCATCAACATCATCAAATTCTCCAAAAAAAACACATCTCACCTCACACCCACCATCCTTCAAAACAAAACTATATCCCCCACTTATCTCTCTCAACCTTACAAATTCCCCAGACACGCCAATCACCTTGCCAACCAAACCCTCATTCACCCCGCACACTTCAATTTCAACAGGTTCAACATTTCTGGAAATAATAGTTAGTAAAAAGATTCCGATAATTCCGACAACAAGTGCAATTCTAAAAATCCTCTGTTCATTCATAAAAATAATAAATCCCTAAAACTTTATAAGTATAACTAACCAAACCAATGCTATGACAACCATTCCAATTACAACCACAATAGCAAAAGTGCCAACATCAGCAGGTTCACTAAAAACAAACAAGGG
>JAHJQH010000063.1 GCA_018819375.1 Nanobdellota archaeon | reverse complement strand
TTATTTCTGAGTATTATTTCATTGGCCGATTAAAAGACATCGTGGATGATGCTCTTTCCCTTACATATTTCTCAAGCATTAGAAGTCCTCCTGCGATTGTCTTGTTCTGGTCAAGAAGCTTCTCTAGTTTTTCTGTTAGTTCCAGTATTCTCTTGTCTTCGCCAACTTCCATCACGTGCTTGCTTGCTTCCTCAAAAAGACCTAACATTTTGTCTATCTTCTTAACAAGCGTGTTCATACTTGATATAAGTTCTATGTTCTTGTTTTGCAAAGCTATACTGTTCTCAGCCAGATTATGCACAAGTTTCGCATTAGAAACTGATGATTGTGTCTCAGATATTTTGGGCTTTGATTTTACTGCCATTTTCCACCTCTCTTTTTGTTTTATTGATTATTATATAAGCTTGTTATAATCATTACTAACACTTATATAAAAAGTTTGGGTTTTATGCTATTGATAGACCTAAACCGATAAGTTTATAAATAAGGTATTGTTGGATTATATAAATCTTATTGTGTTCATTATAAGGGGGTGACGACGGGAGGAACAAAATGACAACCTACATCAAGAAATGCCCGGAATGCGGGAGTATTAATCTTATTCTACATAAAGACAGGGGGGAAGTTGTTTGCAAGGACTGTGGTCTTGTTATTGAGGAAAAAATAATTGATTTTGGTCAGGAATGGCGTGAGTTTGAAGATGACAAGGATAACAAGAAAAGAAGAACCGGCGCTCCTATGACTTATACTAAATTCGACAGAGGTCTTGGCACTGATGTCGGAAAGAAAGGTGATGTTTATCAATTACGAAGCAAGGAAAGAAACAAGTATTTCAGATTAAGAAAATGGCAGCATAGGGTGAGCACAGCCATTGAAAGAAACCTGAAACTTGCACTTGCTGAATTAAAAAGAGTTACCAGTTATCTTAAGTTACCTAATTCTGTTGAAGAAGAAGCTGCTAGAATTTATACAATGGCAGTTCAAAGAGGTCTTGTGAGAGGGAGAAGCATGGAATCTGTTGTTGCGGGAGCACTTTATGCAGCGTGCAGAAGATATGAAATTCCAAGGACACTTGACGAGCTGAGCGAGGCTTCTGGCATTGACAAGAAAGAAATCGGAAGAACATATAGGTTCATAACGAGGGAACTTGGAATAAGGATACTGCCAAGCAATCCTGTTGATTTCATACCAAGATTTGCAAGTGCCTTGAAATTAAGTGCTGAAACACAATCAAAAGCAGTTGAGATTCTTGAGAAAGCACAGAAAGCAGAGCTGACATCTGGAAGAGGACCTTCTGGAATTGCATCTGCTTCTCTTTATGTTGCTGCTCTCATTAACAATGAGAAAAGGACACAGAGAGAAGTTGCTGACATAGCAGGTGTCACAGAAGTCACAATCAGGAACAGGTACAAGGAGCTCCTGAAAGAGCTGGATTTGGACAAGGAAATAAAGAAGAAGCTTTTGGAGGCTTCTTGATTTTTATTGGAGAGTTTTTATCAGGAGATTTCTAAGATGGATCAGAAAGAATTAAGGGAGATATTCAGAGAGTATAGGGGAATGTGCATTGATGCTAATTGGGAATTAGAGCCAGGAAAATTAGAACTAGAGATGATGAAAGATATTCCTGATTCCAAGCTGGTGAGGGTTTATGGGAAAACAAGTGGCGGGAATGAGAGTTATGTTGTTGTCACTAATAACGGAAAAGTGTTGGATTTGATAAATACCTCCGCGGTTTTCATGAGTTTGGATGCTTACATGAAAGCGTTTTTTGGCAGTGTTGAAAATGCCTATAGTGAGAATGTTGATATTGAAACCATTGAGAGAGCTTTGAGTTTCAGAAAGTTCAAGACAGGAGCTCAGATAAAAAAGACTGCTGACGGGGTGGAAGTCAGAAGGCCGGGGTTTGTAGGGTGGAGATTGGAGTCAAGATAGGAATATAGGCAAAAATTTTAATTTTTTAAGCAGTTCTAGTTTTTTTGTTTTGGTGAGAATTCATACAAAATTCGAATTTATGCAAAATTCAATTTGCAATCAAGTTTCAGCTTGCAGCCAGTTCTTTTTTATTGGGGGGCGCATCCAAAAATATATAAAGAATTGTGCATATCAAATAAGAATGAACAAGTTTATGAAGGTGGCTGTCAAAGAGGCTTTTGAGGGTCTTAAAAAAAATGATGGCGGTCCTTTTGGTGCGGTCATAGTAAAGAATGGAAAAATTATTGCAAAAAGCCATAATCAGGTTATTAAAACTAATGACCCGACAGCACATGCTGAGGTGGTTGCATTAAGGAAAGCTTCTGCAAGATTAAAAAGATTTGACTTGTCTGATTGTGAGATGTATAGTTCTTGTGAACCTTGCCCCATGTGTTTTTCTGCAATTCATTGGGCAAAGATGAAGAAATTATTTTATGGATGCACAAAAGAGGATGCTGCGAAGATAGGTTTTGATGACAAATTTATTTATGATGTGATAAAAGGAGTTTCCAAGAAAAAACAGGTCAAGATTATGCAGATTGACAGGGAAGAGTGTCTAAGGCCTTTCAAGAGATGGGAATCCAAAGAAGAGAAAGTGCAATATTAACCCTGAACTTACATCAAGTTAAACTTCAACAGCCATCAGGTCCTTGGCAGCTGTCGTGTTCTGGAAAATCTTTTTTGCCTCCTTGAGAATTCCGTCGGTTGTTTTGTATCTTTGTGAGAAATGCGTGAGTATTAGTTTTTTTGAACCTGAGATTTTTGCAAGCTGTGCTGCTTCTCTTGCACTCAAGTGCTTGTAGTCGTGGTCCTCTTTTTCTTTCCTGTTGTGCTCCCAAGTTGCCTCTGCCACAAGAAGGTCAGAATTTTTCGCGAGTTTTAATGCATTACTGCAGTTTGATGTGTCAAGGATGAAGGTGATTTTTTCCCCTTTTTTTCCTATTGTTGCGTCTTGTACCCTTATCTTGTTCCCTTTGTAAGTGATGTCCTTGCCTTTCTGGAGTTTTCCCAGGAGCGGGTGCTGTTCGAGACCGAACTGCCTTGTGTATTCTGTGTTTATCTTCAGCTTGTCTTTTTCCCTGAAAGAGTATGCAACGCACGGAACATCGTGATTCATCGGCATAGACTCCAGCTGAAAATCGTTATTTTTGAAAAATACGCCTTTTTCTATTTCTGTTATTTTTAGATTGATTCTAAGCGGGAAATAGAAAGATTTTCTCATATTCTGGAAGAATTCCCTTGTTCCTTTTGGACCGTAGATTTCCAGGGTTTTTGAGTATTGATTTGCACCGAGAGATTGTATGAGCCCGGGTATTCCAAGGATGTGGTCTCCATGCCAGTGAGTAATCAGGAGTTTGGTTATTTTTGTCGGTGAGATGTTTGCCTTGCGCAACTGTTTCTGTGTGCCTTCGCCGCAATCTACCATAATTCCCTGATCCTTGTAGAATAGAATCATTGATGTGTGGTTCCTGCTTTTTGTTGGCACCATTGATGAAGTGCCCAAGAATACTAATTTCATAGTTGGTAAGTGATAGTTTTTGTTTATATATCTTTGGGATGAACAGCGAAAAGCTTATATATAACCTGTTATATATTTGTTATAGGTGATACATAATGAATACAACAATACAACTTGATAAGTCTGTGGTTAATGCATTGAAAGAAGTTAGGACTTACCCACGGCAGACTTATAATGAGATTATAAAAGAAATGGTCAAGGTATTTAGAAGTATGAAAAAGAGAAACCAATATGATGAGTTTCTGCACAAAATCCAGCAGGTTAAGATGAAGGAGTTATGGGATAATAAGGAAGATGAGGTGTGGGAAAATGCCTAAACCTGGTGATGTTATCCTGACAAATATTCAGTTTGTAGACAGTTTTGAGATTAAAAAAAGACCTGCTCTTGTCCTTTTTGAAGAATTTGGAAATATTATTGTTGCCGGTATAACGAGTAATAAGAAGATGGAAGGTGTTGCTGTAACAAAAAAAGATGGAGCTATTAAAGAAAGTGTGATAAAACTAAATTATCTTTTTACTGTTTCTGAAAAAATGATTGAGAAAATATTATTCCATCTGCCAAAGGAAAAGAAGAAGCAGATTTTTGGATTATTGGTTGAGAAATTGGCTGTCCTTGAGAACTGAACACTTGGAAGTCCAACATTATCTCAACCAGATTAAGTGCAATGAATCATATTTAATTTCGTTACACAACACATAGGTGCAATGAATCAAAGGATTTATAAATGAGTTTTGTGTCAGTTGATATATGGTCGGCAAGAAGCAAAAGAAGGCCAAGTCAGACGGGTCTTCTGCTAAGGAAACTGAAATTAAGAATGAGGTAAAAAGTCCTGAAACAAAAAACTCCAAGGAGAAGGTAGAGGCTATTTTTCTAAAGGATATTGTTAAAGCTGATTTTGAAGGTGCTGCAAAAGAAAATTATGACTCAGGCAGGTTTGGGGAATACAAGGACAACGAGATTTTGTATTCTCTGGTAGAAGCAATGTTCCTGCTTGAAAAAGGAAAGATGAATGTGATGAGCAGTGGAAAAGACCTTGATGTTAAAGGGTTCATGAAAAACGCAATAAAGTCCGAGCCCAATTTCTGGGTAAAGTATTGTGTTTTCAAGGACATGAGGACAAGGGGTTATGTCATTAAGACAGCCTTAAAGTTTGGTGCTGATTTCAGGGTTTATGAAAGAGGAGTAAAACCTGGTGAAGACCACGCAAAATGGATTCTTTATCCTGTGAGTGAGGGTTCAACACTGACCTGGCACGAGTTTTCTTCCAAAAACAGGGTTGCACACTCCACGAGGAAAAAACTCCTCATCGGTGCTGTTGACAATGAAGGGGATGTCACTTACTGGCAGGTTAACTGGATAAGGCCGTGATGACCTAACAGACAAACGAGCACAAAAAGCTTATATACTTTTCAGTTTTTTGTAAGAATATGGGAAAAGGGAAATTACAATTACTGGATTGGGTGATGCTGTTGTTGTTAGTGGTTCTTATAATCTGGTTCATAACGATGGTGGT
>JAHJQH010000062.1 GCA_018819375.1 Nanobdellota archaeon | reverse complement strand
TTAAATCTCTTCCACGCCACTCTTGGTGTTTGTGTAGAACCTGATTGAGAGGCCGAGCTTGAGAAGGGCAGTGATGAGTGCGGTGTGCTCTTTTCCTGTGCCGGAAGTGATGTTGACAGCGACTTCTGGTGTTTTTATCAGAGGTCTTAGTTTTGTTATTATTTCATCCCTCATCTCATTGACTTCCTGCTTATCATTGATGGGGATAAGCTCTGTTTTTTGATCTTTTGTGAAGTTTTCCTTTCCGAACTCATTTGTGATTAGATAAATCTTGGTCCAATCTCCTTGTTTTATCAATTGGGAAACCTGGGCCCAAGTTCCTTTTCCTGTGCTAAGGCAGGCTACGAGTTCCATTTTTAATCAGAATTAGGAGGTGTTTATAAACATTGTTGTGATGTTTTTATGTGGTGTGGTTTTTTATGTGTATGGTGTTTTTATGATAATATACCTTCTAATTTTTTACTGAAAATATTAAGGGCAGGACTTACTAAAGTGTCTCTTATTGTTTGATGCGAACCTGTTATCTTATCCAGAATCTCACTTGCTAATTTGTTTTGGTTCGGAATCGTTTTGTAGGAACTTAGAAAATATTGCTTTCCTTTTTCCGGAATTTCTATTCCTGTTCTTATCCAAGGGCTGTTTTTCCAGATTAATAATTTTATCTCATATCCTTCAATAACCTGCCCATATTGGACTTTTGGTCCGGCGGCATTAGTGAAAGTTTCTCTTATTTTTGTTATCATTTTTAGTCTTAACCGCTGTTTTCTATTTTTTCTTCTAAATCCTTAAGAGCTGGAATCACTAAATGAGATTCTAAATAATTGTATATCTCCCTCTTTTTTTCCTTAGTGTTTACCATGTGTCCTTTTATTTCATCCACTATATCCATAGTTACCACTATTGAATCTGGCACACCTTTTTCATTAAGATGGTTAAAACGCCCCATATACCTCATACTTTTCCTTTGTTCAGGATGTTTGGTTATTCCTAATCCTATTCCTGCGTGAATGTTATTCTCACTGTTTTGCCAAAGATATAACTCAAGAGACAAAGTGTGATAATTACAAGAATGATATGCTTTTGGAGTATTTTCTTTTAAAGCCCTGAAGAGTTTATCAACAGGGGGGAATTTTTTTCGTGTCATTTTACTTTATTGTTGACTTAATCTAAATGTATTGACTTAATCTAAATGAGTTACCTCTTCTTTTTTTGTTTTTTTCTTGTTATCTTCTTCTTGACTGGCTTTTTCTTTTTTGCTATTTTCTTTTTGGAAACTACCTTTATTACTTTCTTCTTGTTTTTTACTCCTTTCTTCCTTCTTTTTGGCGACATTTCCCATATTCTTCCTTGCGCATCAACCCAATGAAGTGTTCCTTGTTCTATGTCTACTTCGCCTATTCTTGTCCTGCTTCCTTTTCTTTCTCCCCTTCTTTTTGGAGGCATTTCCCATACTCCTCCTTGCGCATCAACCCAATGAAGATATCCTGGTGTCATTTCCATTTGGCCTATGAGGGTTTTATCCCCTATTCTTATTTTTTTAAACCCTTCTTCTGGCTTAGAATTTTTTTCTGGCTTAGAATTAAACACCAATGAAACTGATTCTTCTTTTGGCACTTCTCTTGATCTTTCCAAGGTGTCTTTTACAAGTTTTTCCATATATTTTATTTTTAGATTCAGATTGAACAGCTGTTTTGATAAGTTTGCAATTGATACCCATAGTTGAGCAAGAGCTGGTTCGTCTGCTTGCATATATGTGCTTTGATTTTTTGTTGTTTCCCTTATCTGAGCTTCCAAATGCTCTTTTATCAAAGGGTCAACATTTTCTCTCCATGATACCATTTTTACCCCCCATTATTGGATAGAAGTTAGTGGGACTAAACCTTTAAAAAGCTTTTCATTTTTCCTATTGTGGAGTGGTGGCACTTTGATACATAAAGTTTATATAATATGAAGGAAATTTTTAGTTTATGGTGCAAGAAGAGATAAAGAAAGGAGATTTTGTTGAGATTGAATATGTTGGCAGAATCAGGGATACAGAGAAGGTTTTTGACTTAACTGATGCAGAAGTTGCCAAGAAAGAGGGAATTTATCGGCCTGATTCCAAGTATGGGCCTGTTATTATTTGTGTTGGTTACAGGGATGTGGTTTCTGGTCTTGATGATGGTCTTGTTGGAAACAAGATTGGTTCTGAGATTGAGCTTGAGGTTGTTCCTGAAAAGGGTTTTGGAAAGAAGAAGACTGAGCTCATAAGGTTAGTTCCTCTTAATATCTTTACTGAAAGAGGCGTCAGGCCTGTTCCAGGGGTGCAATTTAGTTTTGATGGTGTGGTTGGAACTGTGAGATCTGTTAGTGGTGGGAGAATACTGGTTGATTTTAACCATCCCTTGTCTGGCAAGGTCTTGAAGTATTATGTCAAGATTATAAGGAGTATTGAGAGTGATAAAGAGAAGGTTGAGGGGTTTTTGAGAAATATACTGAAAGATTTTTCTGTTGAAATCAGGGATGGGCACGCCATCATATTTGCTGAGATTAAAGAAGGATTTGACAAAAAGCTTTCTGAAGAAATCAAGAAAAGGATTCCTACTCTTAAACTTGTTGAATTTAAGAAGAAAAGTGATGGTGGAGAGAAAAAACCCATTAAAAAAGTTACTGCTTCTCAAAAATAATCACTGCAGGATAATTAAATTTAAATAGGGGACTAGTTCTTATAATAGATTATGGTAGGAGACGAGTTAGTTTTCAAGAAAGAGATGCAGAAGACTTCTTCTATTGATGAAGAACTTGAACAGATTCTTGCCAACCAAAAAGCAAAGATAAAAGTTATTGGCACTGGTGGCGCTGGAAATAATACCATAAACAGGATTTCTGAAGTAGGGATTGTTGGTGCTGCAACAATTGCAATTAACACAGATGCCCAGGACCTGCTTTATACCAATGCTCATACTAAAATCCTTATTGGAAGGGAATTGACTCACGGGCTCGGAGCTGGTTCACAGCCGCAGGTTGGTGAAGAAGCTGCCAGGGAAAATGAGCACGACATCAAGGCTGCGATTATGGGTTCTGACATGGTTTTCATCACTTGCGGGCTTGGAGGCGGTACTGGTACTGGTTCTGCACCTGTTATTGCTGAAATTGCAAAAAAACAAGGTGCATTGACTGTTGGTGTTGTTACTATTCCTTTTTCTATTGAAGGACAGAGAAGGTATGAGAATGCTCTTATTGGACTTGAGAAATTAGAGAACATTGTTGATACCTTAATTGTCATTCCAAATGACAAACTGTTGGAGCTCGCTCCTGACTTGCCGCTTCATACTGCTTTTAAGGTTGCTGATGAAATTTTGACTAATGCCGTGAAAGGCATTGCTGAACTTGTTACAAGAGCTGGTTTGATTAACCTTGATTTTGCTGACATAAAAGCTGTGATGGGTGGTGGGGGAGTTGCCATGATTGGTGTTGGTGAAAGTGATACTGAGAACAGGGCTTCTGAAGCAGTTGAAAAAGCAATTTCCAATCCATTGCTTGATGTTGATGTTTCTGGGGCTAATGGTGCCCTGATAAATGTTATTGGCGGGCCAGACATGACTTTGGATGAAGCAAAGAAGGTTGTGGAAACTATTTCTGAAAAATTAGATGAGGATGCGAGAATTATATGGGGTGCTCAAATCTCTGAGGATATGGAGAATGTTATTAAAGTTATGCTTATAGTTACTGGCGTTAGTTCTCCTCAAATCTTTGGTCCGAGAAAGACCACTGCCCTCAAGAAGAAGAAAGATATAGAGAATGAGTTAGGGATTGAGTTCGTTGATTAGGGTTTTTGATTTTTGAGTGGATGTGGGGTTGATGGTAAAATAGATCTAAATTTTTGGAATTGGTTAAGATGATGGGGGTTTATGAGGTGTGTGATAAAAGAGTAGAATTCATATTGTCCCTTACTTGTTTATGGTAATCCCTGAGTTTTGAATCTCGAACTGCGTGGTTTTTAGTTTTGGTTTTTCTATGGTGAAAATTCTTGCTGGAATCCTTGTGTTTCTTTTGTCTTGTTCCAGGCGGATGATGCTTGGGCAGAATGATTTTAACAGGTTTCCTCCTACTGGTTCTATCTTGTTTGCAGTGATGTTGGTATAAACCTGTGTTGTGAGCAGGATAGGTATGTCTTGTTTTGCTTTTTGCTCCATAACTCTTAATTGTTTTTTCAGGCAGGTTGTTGCGAGTTCTTTGTGATTCCTGAACAGGGGTCTTAGGTGATTTCCTATTGTATCCATGATGATTAAACTGAGCTTGCCTGTTTTTTCCAGATTTTGGATTATTTTGTGCTGTTGCTTGAAACTTTTTGCCCTGATGAAGAAAATGTTTTTCAGGATAGCGGCGTAGTGGGGAAAAATTTGTTCTATCCTGTCTATTGAAAATCCGCCTTCTGTGTCTATGTAAATCACTTTTCCTGTTTTTGCATTTTCAATTGCAGCCATCAGGCACAGGCAGGTTTTTCCTGTTGCAGCTTCTCCGTAAATCAGGGTTGGTCCATTGTTTAGATTCAGAAATTCTGTCAACTGCGGGTTTGTTGTTTTGAGCATTTATATTGTGTGGAGATTGGGTTTTATAATTGTTATGGAAAAGTTTATATGTGTGGGGTGTTCTTTTATAGTATGCTTAGGACTCATACCTGCGGAGAACTGTGCGGAAAGGATGCTGATAAAAAAGTGAAACTTTGTGGTTGGATAGTCAGCCATAGGGTTCAAGGAAAAATTGGTTTTATTATTCTTAAAGATCGATATGGGGTTGTACAGATTTTTGTTGATGGCGATTTGAGCAAGAAGGTTGGTGTGTTGAAAAGAGAGAGTGTTATCTCTGTTGAAGGGGTTGTTAAGAAAAGACCGATTAATCAAATCAAAAAAGAGATTAATACAGGGGAGATAGAAGTTGTTGCAAAAGTGATTGAAGTGTTGAGCGGTGCTGAAGAGCTTCCGATGGAAATAGAGGGTGTTGATTCTAATGAAGAAACAAGACTGAGATATAGATATTTGGATTTAAGAAGCAACAAGATGCATCATAATCTTGTTTTGAGGCACAAAACAATCAAAGCGATCAGGGATTTTCTTGATAAAGAAGGATTTCTTGAAATTGAAACCCCCTTTCTAGCCAAGTCAACTCCTGAAGGTGCTCGTGATTATCTTGTTCCCAGCAGAATTCAAAAAGGCAAGTTTTATGCTTTGCCGCAAAGTCCGCAGTTGTTCAAGCAGATTCTTATGATTTCCGGATATGATAAATATTTTCAGATTGTAAAATGTTTCAGGGACGAGGATTTGAGATCTGACAGACAACCAGAATTCACACAAATGGATTTGGAAATGAGTTTTGTTGATGAGGGGGATATTTATGAATTGATTGAAAATATGCTTAAACACATTTTCAAACAGGTGCTTGGGCAGGATTTGAAGATTCCTTTTCAGAGAATTCCTTATGATGAAGCAATGAAGAAATATAAGTCTGATAAACCTGATTTAAGAAAGAAAGGAGAGAAATTTGGGTTTGCGTGGGTGGTTGATTTTCCAATGTTTGAATACAGCAAAGAGGAGAAGAGGTACAAGGCGATGCACCATCCATTCACAAGACCAGTGAATTTTAATTTTAAAGATATGGGCAAAGTTAAGGCAAGAGCTTATGACCTTGTTTTGAATGGGGTTGAGATAGGCGGGGGGAGTTTGAGAATTTATAACAGGGAGGACCAGTTTAAGGTTTTTGAAGCACTTGGCATTGGAAAAAAAGAAGCAGAAAAAAAATTCGGATTTCTGCTTGAAGCAATGAAGTATGGTAATCCTCCTTTGGGGGGTATTGCTCTTGGTCTTGATAGAATCATACAGCTATTTTGTGGGGAAAATTCAATAAGGGAGGTCATTGCATTTCCAAAAAACAAGGATGCTGTTGACCTGATGCTTGATACTCCTTCTGAAGTTGAAAAAAATCAGTTGGATGAGTTGGGGATAAAGTTTAAGTGACACTCTTTTTAGGATGATTGGTTTTAAATCTATCAAAGAGGTTTTTTGACTGAATTAACCTTCCATATCCAAAAGGTTCCTTACCAGTGATTAAACCTTTTATTACCCTGTAGAACCATAACAATGAAAGTCCTTCAGCTCCTTTACTACACCCCATCATGCAGTCTACAGAATTATTAAGAGGGATATGAGATATAATGTCCTGCCATTCGTGACCACAGCGTCCACATTTGTATTTAACTAAATACTCATCAGGAACAAATCTCACCCCACTATAAAATCCAGTTTCCCACGCCCTTTCTATTGTTTTAGGATTGCTAAAACTACACACACACAAATATTTCTCTTCTTGTTTTATTATCCTATCTAAGTTTCTTTTCCTGCATTCTTTTTGTAGAGAATGGGTTTGCTCTCCGTAACCACCACCATTCAAAGAAGAAGATTCTCCTGTTCTTGCAGATTTTTTTCTGATTTCCCTTCTTGTTAAATCCACATCTCTACCAGATTCGTGTAACACTTGTTTTCTTCCACCAAAAAATCCCTTCTCTGTTTTTAATTCCCCGATTTTCCTTCCATCCTCATAAATAACTCCTTTTTTTCCTCCAAAAATTCTTTCTTCATACTTTGTTTCACTGATTTTATTCCCACAAGTATCCCGGGTAACTTCTTTTGAGGTGCCAAAGAAAGTTGTTTCGTGTTTGGTTTCACTAATTTTGTTACCAGTTTTATCATAAGTTATGTCCCGAGCCCGTCCTAACCAGTCTGTTTCATGTTTTGTTTCTCCAACTTTCTTGCCGCCTTCATAGATAACATCTTTTTCTCTTCCAAGCCAATCTGTTTCCTTTTTAATTTCCTTACCCATATTTACTCCTTTAGTTTTAATTAATTCAGTTTAATATTTAAACTCTTGTATCTGGCGTCCGAGCTATTGAAGAACTTTATAAACTTGGATTTTTATTGAAGATGAAGAAAACTGGAGAGTGGCATGTTTCCCTTAACCCAAGAATGAAAAAGGAAATTTACGGGTTTTTGGGGTTATTTAATGAACGGGGATAAAGTTTAAATAAGGGTAAAATAATGTTCTTTTTATGAAAAAAAGAGAAAAAGCGATTTCTTTGGGGGCAATGGAAAAACTGCTTAGGCAGGCAGGTGCTCCTCGTGTTTCTGACAAGGCAAAGGCAGTGATGAGGGACAAACTTGAAGAACACGCAAAAGAAATTGGGGTTAAGGCAGTCAAGTTTATGCAGCATTCAAAGAGAAAGACGGTGAAATCAAAAGATATTGAACTGGCTTTTAGCGGGTGATTGTTTATTATTGTTAGTTTTGTAGGTGGTTTTATATTCCCTTATTTCATCTTTTTTGTGATGAAGAGTTCTTGATTGCATTTGGAACAGGTGAAGGTGATTGCATCTATTGACTGTTTTTTTTGTGTTTCCTCGTTAAGTCTCTGGACTTTTTTTCTTTTGAAAGGCGTGGTTGTCTGGTCTTGATGCTTGCAGTGAGGACAGGTATACTGGATATTTACTGTGAGGGTTTCTTCGTATTCTTGTTTTGGCACTGTGTAGCCACATTCAGGACATTGATATTCTTCTGACCTTAGTTTTGGCTTTCCTGTTTTTGGGTTTCTTGGTTTTCCCATTAGTGCTTTTCCGCATTTTGGGCAATTTTCCTTGAGAACCCAGGCTCTTACACTGCCACCATTACCTACATCCCTATCTGTGTAATACACACATTCTCCCATTGAGTTTGGTTGTTTTAGTTCCATCTTGATTTGTGGTTGTTAAAGCATAATTAAAATCCCTGCGGGATTTTTTACTTTGATTAGCGGGGTTTGTGTTTGGTAAATTGTTGGTATCTGCGTGATTGTTGTTTTGAAGTGTTGGATTGCGTTTTGTTTGTTGAATGAGGGTTGGTAATGTTAAAATTGTTTTTGATTGGGGTGAGATTGCGTTTGAGGGGTTGTTGGTATTTGAGTGGTTGTTTTTTTGAAGGGTGAGATTGCGTTTGGGATGTTGTTGATTTGTGTTTCGTGTGGAGCTTTAGGAAAGCTCCTGCAAAACGACAAAAGGTGGTTTGTGTTTGACATGTTGGGGTGGTTTGTGTTTGGTAGTTTTTTTATCTGCGTTATGTGGGTTTTTGTCTGTGTTTGACAGGTTGATGTGATTTGTGTCTGGCTTTTGGTTTTTCTCTGGTTTTTTAAATGTTGTTATGGGTGAAATATGAAATGGGCCCGGGGAGAATTGAACTCCCGACTTCTACCGTGTGAAGGTCGTAGGTGCTTACACACCAGACCTCCACACAATTATCAAACCATTTTTAATGGGCCCGGGGAGAATTGAACTCCCGACTTCTACCGTGTGAAGG
>JAHJQH010000011.1 GCA_018819375.1 Nanobdellota archaeon | reverse complement strand
CAGAAATAAAAACCCACAAATAAAACACTATAAACCAGGTCCAGAAATAAGATGTCAATTGAATTTATGACAAACCCCGTAAAGGATGCAGATAAAAAAGAGCTAGGCAATATAATCAGGGGTATCAGGAAATCTCCAAGACCAAGACCGTGGGAAAAAAATGCCCTTGTTATGAAAAACTTCGTTCTTGCATTAATGGGGCAGTATTACAAAAAACCACATAAAGGGCCCGCAGGTATGGAAATTGAAAAACTGAACAAGCAGTTCTTAGAGCAAAGAAGCCCGTTTCAAAAAAATCCATCAATTTTTCATAAGCCAACTCAATCACTTCAGTCAGGAGCACCAATAATGCCGATGCATAAACTGCCTCCAAGAAAGCAACTACCACCTATCTCGCAAAAACAACAGCTCACTAAACAACCCCCTAAACCAAAACCCAAAACTCTTTTGCAGCCAGAAAGGGAAACGCTCATAATCTCCCCGCAAAAACAACCACAACAAAAAACAATAATCCTTCCGCCACCACCAATTCCTCTTCCGCACATTAAGAAATCACGGGAAAAAGCACTTCAGGAACAATCACCAGTTCCATCAACACCACAATCAGCAGACAATCAACAAAACACAAAATCTTCACAACAAATTCAGTCACTGCTACCAGAACAATCACAACAACCAGAACAATCAAAACAATCACTTCCACAGCAACTTCCACAACCACAACAGCCCCACTCACCCCTGCCAGAAGACTTCCTTGATGTTCCGCTGCCGGATTAAAGGATTAAAACTATTCTCGCTGCAATCTCTTGATATTACTTCCCCTTTTTAGGGAACCATTTTTTAACAATACATTACTACCTTGCTGATTTGTTTTTTTATTAATCAACCAAAATCAAAAAATCTTTCCTGATTTTATCAATTTCTTTATTATTCAATTTCTTAATAACCAACTTAATGTTCAAAAGAAAATTCCCTGCATTTAAAACTAATACTCCTGCAGAATCTTTTGTTATATCAAAACCTTCTGTAATAACATAATATTGTTTATCAACTCTCTCTTTTTTAGCATTAGAAACAATATCGAATAACTCATTTTTACCTAATAACAGTTTAAGCAATAAAATTGAACCAGAGTGATTCTCAGATTTAATGCCTAACTTGAATAATAAAGCAATAAGTGAATTATACATAGTATAATAAGACATACTAACAGAATTTTCGTATAACTTGTTCTCATACAATAATTTTGCAGAAGCTAAACAATCATCTGCTTTTTCAAGATAAGAGGAACAAACTTCTATAGAAGGCTCAACTAATTCTAATTTCTCTTCTTTTTTCAATTTACTCAAAAAATTGTTCTTTTTCATATAATTCTTCAAAACCCCTCACTATGATATGGTTCTTTATTATCTCTTTTATTAAGTTTGATTTCAAATCAAACAGACCAATCTTAACATTAATCTTAGGATGAATACCCTCTACCAGTTGTTTAATATTTCTATTTGTTGTTTCAATATAAACATCAATATCACTATCTTTTTTCACTTTAAGCTTAGCATAACTTCCGAATATAACTATCAATTTTTCATCAACTTTCCTAGATATCTCCTCTAAGACCACCATCAATTCAGGATATTTGTTAATCAGAGATGTAAGTTTAGATATCTCAGATTGTAAAATATAATTTTTTGAAATAATATTCTTTTTAATAAAGAATATCTTGTTTTTTCCTTCTTTCTTGGAGTCAAGAACATCCTTTTTAACCAACTTATCTAACTTTCTGAGGATTGTTGAATGTGATTCATTTAAAGCTTTAGCCAACCCCCTAATATGATACTCTTGCCTGAGTAAGAACTGAATTATTTCAGAATCCAGATTGTCTCTTTTTTGAACCATATGGTTCAGTAATGAACCAGTGGTATATAAACTTTTCTATTTTAAACAATTCTTACTCTGGTTCAAATCTCTGTTAAGGTGCACCCCCCTAAACCAATAACTTTATATATCTGTCATTATGAGCAAATAGTAACAAAACCAACCAACAAAACCAACCAACAAAACCTAACAACAAAACCTAACAACAAACCTAACAACACCATTTGTTCAAATTGAAACAAAAAGAAAAACCATAAAAAAAGCAAGATTGAAATAAAAAATCAATTAAAGAGATAACACAATCAAGAGGGGGAGAACACAAGAAGAATAAAATGGAAATATGTTATAACAAGAAGAATAAAATGGAAATATGTTATAACAAGAAGAATAAAATGGAAATATGTTATAACAAGAAGGATAAAATGGAAATGCAATATAAAATGCAATATAAATACAACCCAATAACAGGACTCTCTGCTAGTGATATGATGTTTTACAACATCATTGTTCAGGGTAACAGAAAAAGGGAAATAAGAAAAGTCCTTAAGCAGGATAAGTATCTAAAAGAAGACGGGGTAATAGTAAAAGTAGGGAATGCAAGAGATTACAGGCGCCAAAAACTGACAAGCATAGTATTAGGCTTAAAACCCGCATCAAGAATTGGAAGGTTAAACGATACAAAACTAGCAATAGACTCTTACCTTGCGAAAGATGAAACCCCTTCCATAGAAATTTCAGCAAGATGTGACTGATAATCATCAGTCCTGATTAAAGTAAATCTAAACCATTTCTCTTTCCTTCGTCCTTTCCTTCGTCCTTTCCTTCATAAAAGTCCATACATAAAAACCTATATAAACTCAAACAAGCCATCATCCATTCACAGGGGTTAAAATGACAGACAAAACCACGCGCTCACTGATATGCCTCTTGACAGGGCATATTGACCACGGAAAGTCACAAATAGCAGAAGCTATCACAGAAACCCAAATCATAAAAAAAGAAGCAGGAAGCATAACTCAGAAAATCTCAGCAATCAACGCCAGCAAGGAAACGATAAAAAAAATATGCGGAAACCTGCTAACAAAAGTAAATCTGAAAATGCAGGTTCAGGGCCTTTTGCTCATTGACTCTCCAGGCCACGCATCTTTCACTCACCTAAGAAAAAGAGGGGGCAGCATAGCAGATATGGCTGTTCTGGTAATTGATATCAACGAGGGAATAAAACCACAGACACTGGAAGCATTAGACATCCTGAAAAGATACAAGACTCCTTTTGTCGTGGCAGCAAACAAGATAGACCTTATTCACGGCTGGTCAAAAAAGTCAGATTATTTTGTTCAGGACATTGAACTTCAGAGTGATTATGTTAAAAAAGATTTCAACAAGAAGTTTTATGAGCTTGTGGGCAGTTTGTTCAATAATGGTTTCAATGCAGACAGGTTTGATAAAATAGAAGATTACACAAAACAAGTTGCAATAATCCCCATCAGTGCAAAAACAAAAGAAGGACTGCCAGAACTCTTGATGGTTCTCACGGGCTTGGCTCAGAAGTTCCTGGAAAAAAAATTAGAAATAAACAGGGAATCTCCTGCAAAAGCAGTTATCTTGGAAGTAAAAAAAGAGAAAAGTATGGGCACAGTTCTCAACACCATAGTTTACGAAGGAAAAATAGAACAAGGTGATAAGCTTGTCATCGGAGGCATAGACAAGCCAATAGAAACAAGAGTTAAATGCCTTTTCTCGTGCGAAGCAGGAAAACCAAAAAAGAAAAACGAGGTGTATGCAGCATCTGCAGTTGACATAATCGTGACAGAAAGTGGGGACATATTTTCTGGAATGCCTCTCAGGGTGGCAAACAAGAACACAGAGCAGATAAAAAAAGAAGTCCAGCAGATTGTTGATGAGGTGATAATAGAAACAGATTCTGACGGCGTTGTTGTGAAAGCAGACTCCCTGGGTTCCTTGGAGGCAATTACTCAGCTGTTAAAGGAGAGCAATATCAACATAAAAAGGGCAAGCATAGGAAGCATTTCAAAAAAAGACATTGCAGAAGCAAAATCAGATAAGAACAAATTAAACAAAGTGGTCATAGGATTCAATGTAGAGCCAATCGAATCTCCGGAAGTAAAAATAATTTCCGGGGATGTCATATACAAGATAGTCGAGGATATCAATAAATTCAGGGAACAAAGGAAAAGAGAAATAGAATCAGAAGAATTAAAAACCCTGACAAAACCCTTCAAGATAAAGATAATGCCTAATTACATTTTCAGGCAGAGCAATCCTGCTGTTGTCGGCGTTGAGGTGATTGCAGGGACACTTGTCACAAACATAAAATTAATGAAAAAAGACGGGAGTGTCATCCCTGATGTAAGCACCATACAAGAACAGGGAAAGAGCGTTAATAATGTAGGGACAGGAAAACAAGTTGCGGTGTCAATAAAAAAAGTTGTTGTGGGAAGGCAGATTGATGAGGGGGACACTCTTTATTCAGACATAGACGAAAAAACTTTCAGAAAAATCAAGGATATGAAAAAGCTTTTAAATCGCGAGGAAATTGAAGTACTCAAGGAAATAGCAGAAATAAAAAGAAAACAAAATTCATTATGGGGGGTATGATAATGGCAGACATCAAGATTGTAATCAATGACCAAAAAACAGGAAAGAGCTACAAGAAAGAGCTTGGTAAGGAAGAGAGCAATGTTCTTTTTGGCAAGAAAATCGGCGAGGGCATAGATGGAGATAGTTTTGGATTTAGCGGCTATAAGTTTGTGATAACAGGAGGCAATGACAACAGCGGATTCCCAATGAGGCGTGATATGGAAGGAACAAAAAGAAAAAAAGCTCTTCTGACATCCGGACCAGGAGTAAAGATAAAAAGAAAAGGTATGAGAAAAAGAAAGACTGTTGCAGGAAACACGATAGGCACAGACACCTCAAATATCAACCTGAAAATAATAACCTCTGGAAAGAAGCCCATTGAGCAAATTCTCGGGATTGAGGATAAACCAAAAGTTGAAGATAAGCCAAAAGAAGCAGACAAAGAAACCAAGACAGGGCAACAAACACCTGCAGAAGAATCTAAACAAAAACCAGAAGAACAAAAACAAGAAAAACCACAAACCGAACAAAAACAAGAGAAACCGCAAATTAAAGGGAAGCCACAAGAAAAAATAGAAGAAAATAAAGAAGAAGAAAATAAAGAAGAAGAAAAGCAAACAGGAAAAGAGAAAGAAGAACCAGCCCAAGAAAAGGAAAAGCAGAAATCTTAAATAACCTGTTACTTATCTAAAAAATATAGAAACCTATTTAAACCCCTGCGGGCTTTTTTGATTCTAATCAATTTATGAGGATATTTTAATCATAAGATGATAAACCCTAATCGTAAAATTATAATAATAAGATGATAAAACAAACAAAAAAAGCAAAAAAGCAGCCCGATGCTAATCCTATTTCTCAAAAACAAAAACCCCCTCAAACGCAATCTCACCTTTCAAAACCACAACCTCAAACACAACAACTCCGAAAACAACAAAAACCAGCTGATTTTCAGCCAGAAATCAACATAGGTCTTGTGGGCCACGTTGACCACGGCAAGACCACGCTGACAGAGAAACTCTCCGGCAAATGGACAGACACTCATAGTGAGGAGCTGAAAAGGGGAATAACCATCCGTCTTGGATACGCAGATGCGAGTTTTTACAAATGCCCCAAGTGCAATACCCACACTACAAAGCAGAAATGCCCGAAATGCAGTTCAGCAACAACATTCCTGAGAAAAGTCAGTTTCATAGATGCTCCAGGTCACGAGACACTTATGGCAACAATGCTTTCTGGAGCAGCGATAATGGACGGAGCAGTCCTGCTGGTAGCAGCAAATGAATCCTGCCCTCAGCCGCAGACAAAAGAGCATCTTATGGCTTTGGAGATAATTGGAATAAAAAACATAATCATAATACAAAATAAGATTGACCTTGTTTCAGAACAGGAAGCACTAAAAAACTACGAGGCAATAAAGAAATTTGTTAAGGGCACAATAGCAGAAAAAGCATCAATAATTCCGTTATCAGCACAGCACGGAACAAACATAAGCACCTTAATTGAAGCAATAGAAAGCACGATAAAAACTCCCAAAAGAGATTCTGAAAAGCCTCCAAGATTTTTTGTTGCAAGAAGTTTTGATATCAACAAGCCGGGAAGCAGCATAAGTTCTGTCGTGGGGGGCGTACTCGGAGGAGCACTGAAACAGGGAACACTTTCAATAGGAGACAAAATAGAAATAAGGCCTGGAATCAGGATAAAACAAGGGTCGCGGGAATATGGACCAATAAAAACAGAAATAACCTCGCTGAAAACAGGGGGGGTGGAGGTGAGGCAGGTTCATCCAGGCGGTTCAATAGGAATACTTACCCAGCTTGACCCAAGCATCGTAAAATCCGACAGTCTGATAGGTAACGTCTTGGGATTAGAAGGCAATATGCCAGAGGTTTTTTATGAGCTCACCTTAAAACCAACACTCCTGAAAAGGGTTGTCGGGGCAAAAGACGAGCTTGTCGTGGAGCCAATAAAAAAAGCAGAGACACTTATGCTTAACATAAACTCGTCGGCAACAGTGGGGGAAGTCACAGAGATAAGGAAAGACCACTTTAAAATCACTCTCAAGATTCCGGTATGTGCTGAAAAAACAGACCAGATGACAATCTCAAGAATGATAGGCTCACGATGGAGATTAATCGGGGTTAGTTCTATCTTGTAATATGTCTTTGTAATCCCTCTTTCTTTTGTAATCCCTCTTTCTTTTGTAATGCATATATCGTAAGGAGGTCAATTGCCTTTACTTCTCCAAAACCCTGCAATAAAATTCTTTTGTAAGGGATTTCT
>JAHJQH010000061.1 GCA_018819375.1 Nanobdellota archaeon | reverse complement strand
GAGAGATCCTGGGACCTCGGTTTTTGTTTTAGTTGTTTTTGTAGTATTATTTTTTGTTTTTCTCTTACTTATCAAACCTGGTGTTGAAGAGAAAACAGGACTTGCCGTGTTCAATCTTGAAGAAGGAAGTGATGCTGTTGGAGGGAAGAATATTGTTGGAGCAATAGGCAGTGGATTTTTTCAGAACAAAATAGCCATACTCGTTGCTGCGGGTGTTGTCTTGTTTGCTGTGACCCTCATTATCCTGACTATTACAAAAAAGAGAAAGAGGTGGAAGAAAAAAAGTGAGATTAATGAAGAAGAGGGAGGTGAACTTGGACTTTCCAAAGAAGAAATAAACAAACTTTTTGATGAAGGTGCTGCCAAATATATTGAACTTGGAAAAAGCCCTATTGAGGAACAGAACAAAAAGAAACAAGAAATATTTAAATTTAGTGAGAAGAAGCCTGGAATGGAAATAACCAAAAAAAGTGTGGAAGCTCCTCCTGAAGAAATTGATTTTGAAATGCCTCTTGATTTGCCTGCACCAGAAAAAGAACCAGAAAAACCTGTCTTGAAAAAAAGAGAGATGAGTGTGGATGAAATCAAATCAAGGATTCTTGCCTTGTTAAGAGAAGGACGTGAGTTAGGAAGTATTGTTTTGTCTCTTTTGAAAGAAGGTGCTGGTGTTGACCAGATAAACAAGGCTATTGATGAGATAAACAGAGGCAATTTGGTGAATTATTTTAAGGTCTGCATAAACAAGGGAGTCAGCAAAGAGCACATTGTTAAGGTCTTGCTGGCTAGAGGGTGGAGCAGAGACCACATAAAAGATGCTGAAAAGATTCTTAAGATTTGATGATGAGAGATGAGGATGTATTAGAAGAGGGGGAAAAAAGAGGTCCTTTTATTTATGTTCTGGCCGTGCTTCTTGTTTTACTTATGGTCATTTTTATTATTCCAGTTGGTTCCATAAAATGGATTTCTCAGCCAAAAGACATTCCTGATGTAAATGAGGTGTTGGTTGGTGCTCCGGAATCAGGGGACTTGCTGAAATTAGGGGTTTTAGGAAATGCCCGTGATTTGGAAATCACTCCTTTCTTAAAGCATGTTGGTTCAAGAATTGCCAGCTCCTGTGAGGGTGTTTCTGAGAACTGTTATTCCAAGGCAATGTACCTTTTTGTGAGGGATAATATAAAGTATGTACAAGACCCTGATGGAGAGTATATCGAAGGACCAAAAGCAGTTCTCTTGTCAGGCAGTGCTGATTGTGACGGGCAGGCTGTGTTGTTGTATGCTCTCTTGAAAAGTGTTGGTGTTGAAAGCAGAATTGCTGTCACAAATGACCACGCTTTTGTTCAGGCGAACCTGCCTACAAAAAGTTATTTTTACAGGCCTGTTATGAGATGGGTTAGTATGGACCCGACTTGCAAGAGCTGTGATATTGGAGAGGTTGATAGCAGGAATCTTAATGAGATTGTTGGGTATGTTTAGTTGGTTGTTGGGTATGTTGGTTAACAGAAATCTAACATATCTTTGAATCCTTTTTTGCTTGTTTTTGTTTTGTCTGGAACAAAAATAAAAGAATCCTTGAATCCTTCTAATTTCTTTTCAAGAGCCATTATGTCCTTCTTGTTTATCTCACCCCATTTTACTTCTCCAACAAGAGCGGGTTTTTTGAATTTTAACAGGCAGATATCTATTTCCCTGTCTTTCTCAGAGATTATTGCCTCTCTTAACCCGTATTTGTAAGAGAGAAATTCCCTAACACTTGATTCTACAAGCTTGGGAATCAGTTCAGAGATTATCATCTCTGCCTTCTTCTGGGTAGACTCTTCACTAAAATTGTATTTCTCATCAGCATAAAAATAAAGTTTCATTAACGGCGAGATTAGGTCATAAAAATAATCCCTTTTGTTAAAAAGCATTACTCTTTTTAGGACTCCAAGGTCAATCAAGTTTTTCAGGTATTGCTGGAGCATAGAAGAACTTTCTTTTTTGATGAGCCTTTTTGAAAAGAGATAATTTGTTATTTCTCCTGCCCTGTGTTTTCCTGTTGAGATTGCCCTTAAAATCCCTTCATAAGTGTTTGATATTTGTCTTTCTTCTTCAATAAATATTTCTCCAAGCAATGCTGGAACTGTGTGTTTTATGGTTAACATCATCTCTGCTAAGATTTCTCTTGCTTTTTTTCCTTTTTTTATGTAATCTAGGACTATTGGCTCCCTGCAAAATATAGAAAGCTCCATAGCTTCTTTTTTGCTAAAACCCAATTTGTAAATCTCCTTAAAGCAAGAATCTAAGGGAATCAGGCCAAGAGGAACTTCAGAAACAAGTCCAAGCAAGGGAGATTTTGTTGACAAGATAGTTTTACTAAGATACAATGTAGAAGACAACAGGATAAGTTTTCCTCCCCGGCCAATAGAATGAAGGATATCAAGAAAACTATCCCCAAGCCTGTGAAATTCATCTATCACAACAGTCTTGTTATTGTTTAAACTTTCTTTAAGAATTTCTATGAAAGTTTCATAACTCATTGTTTTTTCATTTATTATTGTCCTATCCCTTTTAATGAAAAAATATTTGTCAAACTTTATGAAATTTTTCACTAAAAAAGTTTTTCCTGTTTTTCTCCTTCCATACAGCAGAATCCATTTGTTGGAGTTTCCTATAAACTGGGACTCTTTTCTTTTTACGATAATCATGGTTATAATAATGGGGGTTATCTTTATAAAGATTTTGGTGAGTCTGGTTTTGATATAATTAAGAATAATGGTGGTTATGTAATGGGGGTTATTTAAGGTTGGTGAGGTAGCGAGATTAGAATAATGGTGGTTATGATAATGGGGGTTATTTTAGATAGGTTTGATTAAGTAGAGGTAGAGTTTTTCAAAAAAAAGAGGTTTGGTTTCCAAAAGAGTGCGGGTGTAATGGTGCTGTTTTAGGAGATTATCTATCTTGGTTTTGTTTGTGAGTGAGGAGAACAAGAGAAGGATTTTTCCTTTTGGTTTCAGGTGGTGTTTTGCCTGCGTGAGAAATTTTTCTATTAATTCATAACCTTGTTTTCCTCCTGTGGTCTGGAGTGCTGAGTTGCTTGGCTCGTGTTTGTCTTTTGGAAGATATGGCGGGTTGAATATGATAAGATTAAATTTTCCTGTGATATTGCTGAAAAGGTCTGACTGGACAGCTGAGAGTTCCTGTGTCTTGCAGTGCCTGATTGCTTTTGGGTCTATGTCTGCTGCAAGTATGTTTTTTGTGTATTTTTGTGCTTCTTTTGCGAGAATTCCTGTGCCTGTTCCTAAGTCAAGAACAGAGTCATCTTGATTGACGTGGTTTTTTATGTATTTTTTGAGAAGAAATGAATCTTCGCGTGGGGTGTAGAGTGAAGTCATTTCACCGCACCAAAATATTCTTGGACGCGCTCGAGAATAGAGCGGATGTAAAATTTCTCTATTTTTTCTGTGAAGATGTTTGAGAGGGTTTCATTTTCTGTGATGCGATATTTGTTGTTGATGTTTTCAATTATGAATATGTCTTTGAGCCGCTTTATCTGGCGCCTGATATTTGAGCCAGCAATTCCTTTCAATGGAAGATTATTCTGTTTTCTCAGATTAATCACATTTTCCTCTATTTGTTTTGAGGTCAGCGGCGACTTGGCCTGGATGAGGGTCAACAAGATGTCCACAATTATGTCTCTTGAATCACCTGGCTGTAAGAGGCCAATGGAAAGGCATAGTTTTCTTGTAAGCTCTCTCTTGTCAAGATTTTCCGGCCTCTCGTATTTTCTAAGTGTTATTTCTGAGAGAGGAATGTCTTTTGAGATTGAAGTCATGTTGAAAGAGGTTTTATGCAAATATTTAAATATTGTCATTTGAATTGATTGTCCATGAAAAAAGAGGAATTTGTAGCTGTTGCTACACTTGTTGGAACAATCATTGGTGCCGGCATTTTTGGCATTCCGTATGTTGTTCAGAAATCCGGGTTTTTTACTGGTGCTCTCGTGATGACTGTTATTGGCTTGGCAGTAGTCCTGCTTTATCTTTTTCTTGGAGAGGTCGTGTTGAGAACTAAGGGAAATCACCAATTAACAGGATATGCAGGAAAATATTTGGGAAAATGGGGGAAAAAACTTATGCTTGTTTCTATGTCCGCAGGCATATGCGGTGCTCTTTTTGCTTATATGATTGGTGTTGGTAATTCCTTAAGTGCTCTTTTTGGCGGGAGTTATTTGTATTACAGCCTTGGGTTTTTTGTGTTGATGGGAGTTTTGCTTTATTTTGGGATAAAAACTTTTGGAAATTCAGAAATGGTGATGAATGTTTTTGTGCTTGGTGCTGTTTTTGTTATTTGCTTGTTTGCTTTTGGGAAAGTTAATGTAAGTAATTTAAGTGGTTTTGACATAACAAAATTCTTTTATCCTTATGGAGTCATATTATTTGCGTGCATAGGTGCTTCTTCCATACCCCTCATAAAAGAAGAGCTTAGGTGGAACAAGAAGCTGATGAGGAAAGCAATAATTCTCGGGGGGATGATTCCCGTGATAATTTATTTTATTTTTGCCTTGATTGTTGTTGGTGTTACAGGAGCTGATACCACACAAGTTGCCACTGTCGGACTTGGGAGAGCAATAGGAGAGCATGCTGTGATTGTTGGGAATTTGCTTGCCTCACTTACCATGACTACCTCGTTTTTGGCACTTGGTTTTGCCTTAAAAGAAGTTTTCAGATATGATTATGATTTTGGCAATCAGCTCAGCTGGGGGCTTATGCTTGGCATTCCCCTAATGTTGTTTGTTTTCTTAAGAGGGGTTGCAACTTTCAGCAGTATCCTCAATATCACAGGTGTTTTTGCAGGAGGGATTGAGAGCATAATTATTGTTCTTATGTTTTTCAGGGCAAAGAAATTAGGAGATAGAAAACCTGAATATGTTATGAAGGTGCCTTATATCCTTGGAGGATTATTAGTGTTGTTGTTCTTGGTCGGAATGATTGTTAACTTGGTTT
>JAHJQH010000060.1 GCA_018819375.1 Nanobdellota archaeon | reverse complement strand
TTTTTCAAATTTTCCAAGGAAATAAAATCATAAAGCCGGATTAATCTTTTTGCTACCTCATTGCTTTGGTTTATTTTATACAATTTTGCTATCCCAACTTCCCTGACTTTCAAAACAATTCCATATTTGATTAACTTAGGAAAAATTGTGTGCAGTGTCCCCCAACTAACACCGGCGTTGTTTGCCAGGTCAGTAAGGGTATAATCAAAATGCCTGCCTTCTATTAAATACTGCAATATCCTCATTGTTGGAGAATTTCCAACTACATTCAAGAATATGGATTTTTCATTTTTTTCCATACCCCTACTAACAACAAATCATATTTAAAGCTTTCCTTTTTATACATTACCATACAATTTTAGGAGCAACTTATTTTAAGTAATTTTCTTATTTATCTACTCCGATGGATAATGAGACAATACACATTATGTGGCACATTCTCTCAAAGCTTAACAGGATGAATAAAATTGGTGGGGCACACACAGAAATAAAAAACCTTGGCAAGGGTCTGCCCTCTTCACTCACTTCAACAAACAAAGGAAAAAAGAGAATCAAGGAGGCAATTAAGGAATTAATCTCAAATGAATTTCTGCTCACCAAACCTTCAACAGGAGAAATTCACGTCTCCCTCAACCCAAGAAAACTCAAAGATATCAGGGAGTTCATTGTTCAGCACAGATAAACCACTAACAAGTGATTAAAACCAAAAAGTTTATAAATAAGTTAAAACCTTGATTATTCAAGGAAAAAATCTAAAATGGCAAACAAAAACATTGAACAATCATTTGAAAAATATGCCAACCTTAAGGAAGAACTGGATTCTGTAAACAGAACATTAGTTAAGAAAAAAAAGCTTTTTGCTGAAGCACAAACAGATATCAAAAAAGGATTATCTATGATAATAAACCAAGAAAAAGAATCTTTAACAAGAAAAGGAGAAACAGTCCAAGAAGCAGAACAGTTGCTACAAAAAGGAGAATATGAACAATCATACACCCTCCTAACAGAAAAAACCTTTTCACCAATATCCACACCAACATACTCATACAAAAACATAGAAATAGAGCCAGGACTAAAAATAGACTCTTTTTTCTACGACCATCCTAACTCAAAAGAATCAAGTTTACAAACACTCCAAGAAGCAGGATACCAAAGGCACCCACATCCACAAGAGCTTTTCTCATTATTCATAGACTATTTTGAAGGAACCCTTGAACAAAAACTAATCCCTTTAGCAGAAGACATCTTAAATAAAAGCTATGGAGAATGGGTTAACATAGCAAATCAAAGAAAAGGGAATATATTGACAATATTTGAAAATCATAATTTGATATGGGCACCAAAAGAAGATATCTATGCACCAAAAGAAAACACGCTAATATTCACAAACAAGCACGATTTCAACTTAAACGGACTTCCTTCAGGAACTCGGTTTGACCTTATACAAGTTAATGAAGCTAACTCTGACCTTGTGGTTTACTTTACAACAAGACCATTCAAGGATCTTCCAGACCAAATAAGAAACGGAACAAAAAGCATTTCAAAATCACAACTCTACCTGCCTACAGAAGGAGAAATTTGGCCTGTGAGTCGTGGCAACTACAACTACGGGTTCGACCTCGGCAGCTACAACTGCGGCAGCAGGACTTCTCGTGGGGTGCGCGTCGCAAAAATTTCCACAAAAGATAAAGATTAAGTTTTTAAATAAACAATTCTTTCTTTACCCATATGAACGAAACTGAAAAAAAGGACTGGCTAAAAGCAGGCAGGATAACAGCACAGGCAAGAGAGTATGGAAAGGCGCTGATAAAACCAGGTGCATTGATGCTGGATGTTGTTGAGAAGATAGAGGACAAAATCCACAAGCTCGGTGCAAAACCCGCGTTTCCAGTTCAGGTTTCTATTAACGAAATAGCAGCACACTACACCCCGCAAGAGCAGGAACAATCAGAATTCAGGCAAGGAGACCTTGCAAAACTTGATGTTGGTGCGCACGTGAATGGGGCAATAGGTGACACCGCATTAACAGTTAACTTGGGAACTGAAAACAAGGAGCTCGTAAGAGCATCTGAACAAGCTCTCCAAGAAGCAATAAAACTCATAAGAGCTGGAATTGAAATATGCGAGATAGGAAAAGTAATTGGAAGCACGATAACTTCTCTTGGTTTTAATCCTATCAAGAACCTGACAGGACACGGATTAGGGCTTTATGAACAGCACGCAGGAATTCAGATACCAAATTACAACAACAAAGACAACACAAAACTAAAAATAGGGGACATAATTGCAGTGGAACCATTTGCGACTAATGGAACAGGTTACATTCAGGACGGAAAGCTCTCTGGAATCTATAAACTGGAAAACATAAAAACAATCAGGGACAATTATAGCAGGGAAATTCTTCCATACATAATAAAAGAATACAAAACTCTCCCTTTTGCAAAAAGGTGGTTAATAAAAAAATTTGGGCCAGTAAAAGCAAGTTTTGCCCTGAGGATGCTCAAGCAACAGGACATAATAGCAGAATACAATCAGCTTCCTGAATCAAACAGGGGTCTTGTCAGTCAGTCAGAGCATACTATCTTAATAGAAAACAAGCCAATTGTGACAACAAAAGAATAAATTTAAATATCTTCCTGAGTTCAAGACAAATATGACAAGCATAAAAAATAAGGGGTTGCTCATTCTAAAAAGGTCGCTTATTCCGAAAAGGTTGCTCATTTTGATATTTGCCTCCTTGTTTGTATTCCTAATTATCCCTTCATTAGTCACGGCATTTGAAGCAACAATATCAGCACCAAGAACAGCATATTCTCCTTATGAAACCTTCCAGGCAGAAATAAAATTTAATGAACCGCCGCAAGAAAGACCAACAATCCTGAATCTTGCATTAAAGGGCACAGACGAAAAAAAGGTATCAATAAGCCCTGCATTAGTAAGATTATCAGACACTCACTACTTTGCTTATTTTGACATCCCTTACACAAAAAGAGGAACTTACTTCTTCTCCTTGGAAAATATGCTTTATCTGGACGAGAAAGAAGGTGTCCTGAAAACATACTCGCAAAAAACAGACTTTTTTATCAATTCAACAAACAAGGGATTTGAATATGTATTGAAACAACAAAAACCAGAAGGTTATTTTGTGGATGTAAAAAATGCAAAAGCAACATTCACAGCAGCACTTGCCATAAAGAATGTTTATCCAACAGAAGCAAAAAAAGCAGTTGATTATTTTGCAGTTGATTACCTAAAAAGCAACTATACTTTTCCCCCAAAATGTTTCCCTGCAGGAAACTGCAAGGTTATGGACACTGTTTACTCAATGCTCGCACTCAAGGAATTTGGAATCCAGCCAAACCCAGACCCTTGGCTCACAGGAGCAATAAACAAGTTCAATCAAGGTGAATGGACCATAACAATAAGCTCATACAACACTACCTGCATCGTGAACAGACATAATTATGCAATCTCAAGGGAAGAGATAACAATCCCCCTGAACTCAAGAACCATAAACATAGAATGCACAACCAGTTCAACAATAAAAATTGTGAACAAGTATCTTGGTTACTCACACACATTAAAAAGCACCTCATTGCCCACTAACCTCACATACACCATTGATGACTCAATGTGCTGGGGTGAAACCTACAAATCACCCTGCGACTATGAATCAACTGCATATGCAGTATGGATGCTCAAGAAATTCAACAAGCCAATAGAACAGCAGACCTTGGACTGGCTAAAGAAAAACACAGGAGAAGAAAAGACAATAAATCACGCTCTCCATTATCTTGCAACAGGAGATTCATATTCAAAAGAATGGCTCTTGGTAAACCTCAAAGACAATTACTGGACTTCTTCACCGCAAGGCACAGAACCAGACTTGTATGCTTCAGCAATAGCTGCCTACGCCCTTGAACAAGATGAACCAGGGATTTACAGGAAAGTGGCATACTTCTTGGATGACAAGACGCAAGGAGAACTGCTCACATCATCATTGATACTGCATTTTTTCTTTTCAGGTCAGGCAAAAAGCAGGCCTGTCTCAATAAATCCTGGAATTGTTTATCAAAGAAATAATTTTGCATTGAATTTGGAATCAAGAGACAGTCAGGAATTAATCAGGATAGATGCACCAAACTTCACTAATCTTCCGGCATCATTCACTTTGACAGGAAAGAAATCCCTCAATGTTATTGTTCCAGAAAACCAGTCAAGTTTTAACATAATCATATCTTATCAAGACAAAACATACACACTCCCGGTGATAACTCCTTACATCCCGCAGGAAGAAAAAAAGGAAACAAACAAGACAGGACAGGAAGTCATAAAAAAAGAAGAATTGCTTCTTCCTCCGCCAAAAGATTCAATTTTACTTTTGGTAAATAAGAGTAAGTTTCCATTAAACATCTCTAAGAACAAAGAAATAATAACTTTCAATCTTACCAATCAATGGAATTACCCTCTTCATAACATTACTTTTAAGCTGACAGGAAACCTGAACCAGCTTTTGTACATAAAAGACCAGCCAATAAGAAGCATAGAACCTGGTGAAATAAAATCACACACTATCGGAATAAAGCAGGGTGTAGAAGAAAAAGAGTTCATCGGTCTGCTTGTGGTCTCTTCTGAAGAAGGAACAGAAACAACAATGCCCCTGACAGCTTATTACACTGCGCAGGCAACAGAAGAAGCGACAATGGAGATCAATTTGGCTGAAGAAACAACTGAAGAACCAGGAAAAGAGAATAATCAAATACAAATAGACCAAGACAAGCTAAAAGAAGACCTCAAGAAAAGAAAGAAAACCTCAAAAATAATAACAATCTCAATAATCAGCTTCATAATCCTCGTAGCACTGCTCTTCCTGATTTTCTTAAAAAAAAGAATCATTACCACCCAGACTTTTGACGAGTACAGTAAGGGATTTGGTAAGTAATCTCAACCCACAAAGATTGTGCATCTCACTGCACAATTTTCCAGAAAATCATTCACTCCACTGCACAATTAGTTTTATGGAAAATGTTAAACTAATCAAGAAATAACTTAAACATCATCACTTTTTTTATTTTCTTCTGCATCTTTCTTCACTACATCCCCATCACCACCATTCTTTACTAAATCATTATTCTCCCTCTTCTGA
>JAHJQH010000059.1 GCA_018819375.1 Nanobdellota archaeon | reverse complement strand
TTCCTGAATTCCAGATAAACTCCACTGACTTCCCTGCTGTCCCTTATTGCTGGAAAAGTAAACTTGATGCGGCCGTTGACTGTTTTTTCCACTGGTGCGGTGAAGACTTCGCCGTCAGGTATATTATGTTTTCCGTCACCAATTACTGCTGTTCTTGCTTTTATGCTGAAAGAGATATCTGTGTCTTCTCCTTTTATCCTGACTGTGCTTCCGCGGTCCATTGCTTGCTTGAGGGGGAGTAGTTTTTTAGTTTCTTTTTCCCAGTCTTTTATGCAGGCAGTATAAACAAAATCCTCAAATTCCTGAAGTGACATTTCTGCGTCTTGAGCAAGAGCATCTGTCGGATATTTAAATAATACCCACCTGTCTTTTTTCAGGATTATGTCTTTTATAGGCTTGATTGCCTTACTCCGAATGGAAATCCTGTCTGGGTTAATTGTGCTAAGCTCTTTTGTGTTCGTGTCTGCACCGATGCTGACTGAGGCGTGGCATTTTTCTGCTGCGTATTTGCTTATTTCCGGTGTTTTTGACAACTGCTCGTCAGAAGCATTCTTGAAGTATGTGTATGCCAAGCCAGGTATTGTGAAGTCACCAACAGGGTATGCTCCTTTTTTCAGGATTATCTCATAAAGCTCCTTGATTAAAGGAGCTGCTGATGTTTGTGCAGAAATTCCGACATATTCCCCTTTTTTTATTCTGAGAGAATAATTCACAAGAATTTCTGCAACTCTTTTTATTCTTGGGTCAGTCATAAGCATTAGGAGTTTATGCTGGTATTAAAATGTTTCTATGGTCTTGGTGCGGGGATGGTACAAAGACATTTGTCACTTCACCGCATAGTATGGTTTTGGTGTGAGGGGAGTGGAGAATTTTTATGAAGCAAATTGTTTGTGATTACTGTGTTGGATGCAAGGGGGATTATGTGTTGGATGCAAGGGGGATTATGTGTTGGATGTAAGGGGGTTGTGGAGTGTGGAGATTAAGATGTGAGTGGTGCTCATATCTTGTTGAGGAGTGGGTATGTCTGCTTGGGGTGGAGGACGAGCCAGTCGTGGTCGCCGTTGGTGGTTATTAGTTTGGAGTTTGGAAGAAGCTCCTTGAATTTCCTTGCAAAGTGAATCGGGAAGAGCAAGTCATTTTTTCCCCAGATTATCAATGCAGGGATTTTTATTTTTTTTAACTTGGTCTCATAATTCACAAAGCTGTCGTGCTTCAGGATTTTCCAATACACGGGTGTTGCTGCTCCCCTGATAAAATCACTTAGTATGATTAAGGCTTCTCTCCACAAATGGTATCTTGAAATCTGATTAATGTGGCTTTTCAGAATCAGGTCAATGTAAAGGTCCTTAAAAGAATATTTCAGCTTTAGTCCGGCTGCATTAATCAGGACTATTTTTTTTAGGATATGACCATGGCGCAGTGCCATATCAAGAGCAACTAATCCGCCTGCTGAATGGCCTGCCATAACTGGCTTTTTTATTTTCAGGTCTGTTATAAACCTGAAGATTATGTCTGTGTAATCATCTATGGTGAGGATGTTTCTTGGCATTGAAGACCTGCCGAAGCCTGGAAGGTCTATTGCATAGACCCTGAATTTCCTTGAGAGGATTTTAAGAAATCTCCTGTAGATTGCTGCTGATGCAAAGACACCGTGGAGAAAGACAAGCGGCGGATTGTTTTTCTGTCCTCCGGTCAGATAACTTATTTTATGACCATAAACAAGATGGTATTGCCTGTTCAGACTTTCTTTACCCCCCTCTTTTTTTCTCTTTTTTAGCACGTTCACTCAATGGGTTTATTGGTTATTAAGGTTTTTGTTTTAGTTTGTTAATTAATTCTTGTGTGTTAAAGATTTTTATTTTATCCTGTCTTTTTAATCTCGGCTCATTAGACCAGATGAAAGACTTTGTTTTCAATGCCAATGCAAAAAAAGGGGAATCCTTTAAATGTGGAGATATCTTTTTTGACAGAGTTTTGAACTCCCAAAAGAAGGTTGCAGGTTTTATTTCAACAACCTTTCTTAATATTTTTAGTATTGATTCAAGTTCTTCATTAGTTTTTAACCTGGAGTATTTCATAAGCTCTTGTTTGTTGTGGAATAATTCTTTTAAAGCATATTCCGGAGTAAATAACTCAAGCCCAATCAAATTAGAATTCATTATCAACGACCTAACGGGATTGTCTCTGAAAAAAGAAAAAAGTATATTGGTATCAACCACTGCCCTCATTTACCAACCTCTCGCCGAATATCTCCTGAGCATTGATTGTTTTGCTTTTTCTCCAAGCTTCAAGCACTGTTCCTCTGTCAGTTCAGAGTTTTCTAGCATTTTATCCAGTTTTTTCAAGAGCAATACTCTTTTAACTTTTTGCAACAAAAATCCCCTTATCATCTCTGACCAATTTAGTTCTGGGAGCAGATCCATATCTTTTTTTAGTTCATTTGTGAGGGAAAGAGTAATGTTTGGCATCTTAGCACCTCCAATATATTCTGTGTATCCTGTGAAGAATGTGAGGGTGTATATAAATGTTGCGGTTTGATTTTCACGGGTTTTTGTTTATCCCCTGATTTTTTTTATGAGATGCATCAACTCTTTTCCTGGTATTTTTCCCCTGTACTTTTTCATAAGAATGCCCATAAGTGCATTTGCTGTGATATCTGGTTGATTCTTTATGAGATGTCTTAATTCTTGTTCAATTTGTTTTGTATCTGGTTTCTTGAACTGATTCATATTGAGCTTTTTATGTTTTGAGAGTGAGATAAGAACTTGCGGAACTGCTTCTTTTGTGATGACCCCTTTATCCAAGTAGGCAATGACTGTGTCCAGTTGGTGAAGAGATGGCGTGAGATTCTCCCTTGTCTTAAGAGCTTTTGGAACCTCAACCAGAATGTAAGCTATGGTTCTTGCGTCCAGGTTCTTGTATTTTTTTATGAACTCCTCAAAATTTATTTTTTTCTTGATTATTCCTCTTGCCGTGCTTGAATCTAGATGGTGTTTTTCTTCCAGAATAAGAAGTTTTGTCGTGAGCAATTCTGTTGGCCTGAGTTTTTTTGATATTGGCCTTGGGTCTATTAATGGAAGGTCTGTTTCCGGATACATTCTTGCTGCACCTGGGAGCGGGCGCATAAAAGTTGTTGTCAGATCTGAGTTTGCCTTTCTTACCTCTGGCCTTATTGTTTTTAATTTCATAAGTCGTTTTACTTCATTTTCTATTATTTTTGGCATTGACCTCAAGTCCTGAAATCCCTTAATCTCAATTCTTGACTTGTTCAATATTGAGAGATTCACATCCTGTCTTATGGTGCCTATGCCTCTTTTGATGTTGTCAAAACTTCTTAGTATAAGTCCGAGCTTTTCTGCTGTTTCCCTTGCGTGTTCAGGATTTTTTATGTCAGGGTCTGTCCGTATCTCAAGCAATGGTATGCCCTGCCTTGAAAGAGAATAATTGACTTCCTTGCTGTCCTGCCTTATTATCTTGCAGGCATCTTCTTCCAAACAGATGCTCGTGAGTTTTACTTTTCCTTGCTGTGTCTCGATATAGGAGTTTTCTGATTCCATTCCCACGACAAGAGTTCTCTGGAAAGATGAACACGCAGAGCCGTCAACAACTATTTTTCTCATTATCATTAGTTTGTCCGGAATTGTAAGTTTTAAGGATTTTACAACTGATAATGCTGTTTCAAGTGCCTGTTCGTTGATGTTATGAGGAGGTTCGCTATCAGTTTCAACAAGGCAGGTTTCGCCTTTGTAGCAGTGATAGATGAAGTCCCGTTTTCTCCTTGTTTCGTATTCTGCTGCAATGTCTTTTTCACCTAGTTCGCTTGCAGATGTTCTAAGATTTCTCTTAATCTGAAGTGTTTCTTTTTCCTCGTTCATTCCTGTGGAACAATTGCAGAAGAGTTTATGACCTGAGAGCTGCTGATGAATCTCTATGCCGCATTTGAATTTCAGTTTCTTGTAATCCACTGAATCCTTCGCGCCCTCTTTGTTTTTTGGCATAGTTAGAAGTAGTCCTTGATTGTTTATTAATTTTGGGGTTGTGTTATGGGGATTGGATGGGATTAGTGAATTTAAATAATCCGTTAAGTTTTAATTCTTTTGGGTGTTCTTAGAGTTATGGAATTCCCTTATGCACCTGAGGATTTAGGACTTTCTAAAGATGAGTTTTTTAGTCTTACTACTGGAATTTGTGATGTATCCAAAATAATTATTAATAAAAATGAGGAGAATATTGTCTTAGCACTGGGGGATTTATTTTTTGAATTTGACCCTCCTGAAAGAAATCCTTTGCTTAGGACACCGGACCTTATTAGGGAATAACACTCCGCTTATCAAGATTCCAAAAAGATTCTCTGAGTTTGTTGATGTTGCCACTGCAGAGCTTTGCAGGTTGAGGGATAAAAGAAAAAATCCTTTTGCAATAAATTACAATTCACGGACTCATTTTCCTTTTACCTTATCTTGTGAGGAACAGGATATCCAATTAATGGGTGGTTTAATGATGGAATATGCTGAAAACTACATCTGGGGTGGTGATTTTTTTAGGGGGTTTAATCCTGTTGAAGAATGTTGTTTATTCCAGAAACTTTTAGTTTTAAACAATATTAATGAGAATTTTCTTGAAAAGAGTATCCAAGATATTTTTTGGAGCAGATTGAGTAAAGATGAAGTTGGAGAGTATAGAAAAAGGATGAATTGTGAAGTAGGTAATTAATTTTAAGAAAATTCTGTGTTTTTTTAAACAAAAAGACTTAAATAGGGGTATTATATATCTTTATATAAGATGGCAAGAACAAATCAAGTCACTATCCTACATAGCCCCACATTAGAATCTGTGTTTATGGTAGAGGGAGTCATACAAAAATTCAGCCAAAAATATGGAAAATACCAGTTATGGAAAAAACTCCCAAGAAAGATGATGTATCAGACATTTCAAGTAATTTTGGATTATCTTGAAGAATCTGGAAAGATAATGATTGATGAGGATGGAATTGTTTTTTGGACATGGAATCCTAAGAGGATAAGAGAATTAATCAAAGAGGAATTGGTAGTGAGATGAAAAAAGAAATTAATGTATCTTTTATTGATAAAAGGTCAAAAAGAAAGTTTGATGAATTGAAAGAAGGCAGGTTTGAGAACAAAATGCTCTACACTTTTGTTAATCGGGCAATAGATGATCTAAAATTAAACCCCGTAGCAGGAGTTAAGATCCCAAGAAAGTTATGGCCAAAGGAATATGTTAGGAAGTATAAAATAACTAACCTTTGAAAATATGACCTCCTTAATGCATGGAGATTAATATATACCATAGAAAGTGATGAAGTCAGAATAATGTGCATAATTCTTGAATGGTTTAATCATAAAGATTATGAACAAAGATTTAAGTATTAAGATAAGAAGAGTTGTAAGGTTTGTGTCTCGCAGGGGTTGGTTTGTGGGTGTTAAATTCTTTTTGGGGTTGTGTTATGGGGATTGATTTTAGTAGAAGAAATTTGTAGCGAAAAGTTTATATAGGCGGTAAGATTGGTCTTACTTGGTGATAAATATGGATATTGCAATAACCAAAATGAGCTCAAAAGGACAGGTTGTCATCCCTGTTGGAATGAGGATGGGAATTTCCGAGGGAGAGAAGTTAGTTGTGATAAATGGGAATGGTCAGATAATTTTGCAGAGAATGAAAAAGATAAGTAAGAGACTGGAAGAGGATTTGGAGTTTGCAAAGAAGACAGAAAAAGCTTGGAAGAGGTATGATAGGGGTGAATTTGTCAGGGTCGGGATGGATGATTTCTTAAAAGAGTTAGAAAAATGCTGAATGTTGAGAGAGATGCTCTTTTTTTAAGAAAAGTTCACAAGATAAGGGATAATGCAAAAAAAGAGAAAGTCAAGAAGTTGATTAAAAAGATTCTTGAAAATCCGGGGGTCGGAAAACCAATGAGGTATTCAAGAAAAGGAACAAGGGAAGTTTACCTTGCTCCGCTTAGGTTGTCTTATGCTTACATAGAAAAGGAAAATAAGGTCATATTCTTGGATGTTTACCATAAAGACGAGCAGTGAACCTTCCAGCTGTTTGATTACCTGCTCCTTAAATTTAGTTCCTTACTTTTTCCTCTCTCTTGGTATTCGCTGGTAAAGGGTTTTTAGGTCTGAACTAAGTTTTTTTGCCAGTGTCTGGTCTGAAATCTTGTTACCATATTCCTCAAAATGAGTAAATGCGTCCAGTGATGACCTTTTTTCTTTTTTATATTTTTCTGCAGGATATCCGAGAGTTATAACTGCTTGTGGAGTGATGTTTCCTGGAAGCTTTAATATTCTTGATACTGCTTCCTGATTAAAGGAACCTACCCAACATGCTCCGAGTCCTATTGCAGCTGCCATCAAAAGCATATTCTCTGCTGCTGCTGCACAGTTCTGCATATCGTAAGTTTTTCCTTTTTCTGAATAGAATCTCTTGGATGGTTCAGAATCAGAACATATGATTATGAAGAGGTCTGACCCCATCATCCATCTCTGATTCAATGATGCCTTGGTCAGTTGTTCTTTTTTATTTTCATCTCTTGCAATTATGAAAATCCAGTTCTGGAGGTTTCCTGCATTTGGCGCTTTTGCTCCTGCATCGAGAATCAGGGCGAGGTCTTCCTCACTTACTCTTCTTTTCAGGTAATTCCTGCAGGAATACCTTTTTTCCATTGCTTCAAACATATCCATGGAAATGTTTAAAAGTGCAGCATATTTAAAGATTGCTATGGATTACTCAAAACTTGTTGAGGTTTATGAGGCTCTTGAAAAAACAACCAAGAGGCTTGAAAAGACAAAAATTCTTGCTGAACTTTTCAAAGAAACAGATGAGCTGAGAGAAGTTGTTTATCTTCTTAAGGGAAGTGTTTTTCCTGACTGGAACAGGAAGGAGTTGGGTGTTAGTTCAAGGTTGATGTTAAAAGCAATCTCTATGTGTGCTGGTGAAAGCATAACCAATATTGAGAAACTGTGGAAAAAGCACGGTGATTTAGGAAAGGTGATGGGAATCCTGGCTGGAGACAAGAAACAGAAGGTACTCATGACCAAAAGACTTACTATTGAGAAGATTGTGGGAAATCTGCGGAAACTTCCTGAATTTGAGGGCAAGGGCACTGTTGACAGAAAAATAAAACTAATTGTTGAGCTTCTTAATAATGCCGAGGAGAAAGAAACAAGATATATCACAAAACTGGTTCTTGGAAACCTGAGAATTGGTGTTGCAAGAGGAATAATCAGGGATGCTATTGCAGGTGCGTTTAATGTTGATGTCAAAGAGGTTGAGAGGGCTTATAACACCACAGGAGATTATGGTGAAGTTGCTGAGAGAGTGAAGAAATATGGCAAGGAAGGACTTGACGGCCTTGGATTGAAGACAGGAAAGCCAATCAAGGTTATGCTTGCTATTAAGACTGATGGCGTGGAAGATGCATTCAAGGCATTGGGCAAGCCTGCTGAGTTTGAGTATAAATTAGACGGCTTCAGGGTCGTGATTAGCAAGGATGAACAGGGAATCAAACTGTTCACAAGAAGAATGGAAGATGTCACAAAACAATTTCCTGATGTTGTTGATGCTGTTAAAAAAAATGTGCGGGGTAATAATTTTTTAATTGATTCAGAGGTTGTCGGATATGATAAAAAAACAGGAAAATATATGGCGTTTCAGAAGATTTCACAAAGAATAAAGAGAAAATATCACATTGAAGAGATGGCAAAGAAGTTTCCTGTTGAAGTTAATGTTTTTGATGTCTTGTATTATAACGGCAGGAGTTATGAGAAAGAGGAATTCGGGAATAGGAGAGAGCTGGTCAAGAAAATTGTGAATAATGTCGGAAAAAAGATTGTTGCTGTGAAAGGAATTGTCACTGAAGATGCTAAAAAAGCTGAAGAGTTTTATATGGAATCCCTTGGTGCTGGTCACGAGGGTGTGATTGTGAAGAATCTCAAGGCAGGTTATAAACCTGGAAGATATGTTGGCGGATGGGTTAAGCTGAAGAAAGTGATGGAATCCCTTGACTTGGTCATTACTGGTGCACGATGGGGTGAAGGTAAGAGAAGCGGTTGGTTGAGCAGTTTCATATTGAGCTGCAGGGAGGGGAAAAAGTTTTTTAGCATAGGGAAAGTCGGAACAGGAGTAAAGGAAAAAGGAGAAGGCCTGATCACATTCAAGCAACTGACAAAAGAACTGAAGCCTTACATTACCAGGAGCGATGGAAGAGATGTTACTGTGAAACCAACTCTTGTTGTTGAGGTTGGTTATGAAGAAATACAAAAAAGTCCAAGTTATGAATCTGGTTATGCACTCAGGTTTCCCCGGGTTTTGAGAGTGAGATATGACAGATGTGCTGGTGATTGTGATGAACTGAAAAGAGTCAGGGGATTGTATGAAAAGCAAAGAGGGCGAGGATGAAAGATGGAACAAAAGCAAGGCAGAATGAAATTAATTTTCAGTCAGCTATTTCCAGATGGGTTTTTTATAAAGGCTTCTACTGGCAATAGAAACTCTTGTCTGTCCTGAATAGAAACCTGAATGAGATGACAAAACTATGATATGGTCATTCTTAAAATAGTAACTAAAGGATAACAATCTTTAAATATAAGAGAAATTTACTACACAATAATACAAACACATCAGTAACCACATTGAGTGGGAACTGATAATCTTAAAGAAGAGGTGAATAAAGGGGGGTTAAGTATGATTGTAAAAGAGGAATTTTTAAGCCAGTTAAGACGGATTTTTAATCTTAATTTGTATGAAGTCCGTATATGGACCGCGCTTCTTTCTCGTGGGGTTTCCACTGCGGGTGAATTAAGCGAGATTGGGAATGTGCCCAGGTCGAGGGCATATGATATTCTTGAAAGTCTTGAGAAAAAAGGTTTTGTGATAATGAAACTTGGAAAACCCATCAAATACCTTGCAGTGGATCCTTCTGAAGTTGTAGAGAGGGTTAAGAAGAATGTGAAGATGGATTCTGATGGCGTGATAAAAAAACTTGAGGGGTTGAGAGGAGGGGACTTGCTGAAAGAAATTACCTTATTGCACAAACAGGGTATTGACTTCATTTCTCCAACTGACCTGAGCGGGGCTATAAGAGGCAGACACAATTTATATGCTCATCTTGATTTGATGGTCAGGGGTGCCCAAAAAAATGTGACTATCATGACGACCTCCAAAGGATTCTTGAGAAAAGTTGAGGCTCTCAGGCCTTCTTTTGAAAAATTAAAAAGAAGAGGAGTTAAAATCAGGATAGCTGCTCCGATTACAAAAGACTCATTATCCATCGCAAAAAGCTTATCAAAGACTGTTGATGTGAGAACATCAAAGAAGCTGGATGGGAGATTTTGCATTGTTGACGGAAAAGACATGATGTTCATGGTGATGCACGATGATAATGTGCACCCAAGCTATGACATAGGCATCTGGGTAACAACGCCTTTCTTTGCAAACACATTAGACAATATGTTTGATCTTGCTTGGAAAGAGATGGTACCTATTTCAACCACGAAATAGGTTTTTTTCTTATTTTTTTCTTTGGTGTTGTGATTATGAGGTGATTGCCCTTCTTGAGAAAAAAATCTTTAAAATTATGCACTAAATTTATGCAGCAATAAGTTTAGCACCTGATAATATCCTATGATTTAATACCTTGCTTGCATTAAGAATTTCAACTCCAAGAAGCTTTTCTTTTTTATCGAAATCAAGAATTATGTCATCATTAAGTTCTATGGTTTTTTTTTACTTTGCCTTTTTTTATCTCATCTCCTAAGTAAATATATCCTGCATCCACATCCTTGTCATATTCGAAGCTTATATCAGAATAAACGATTGCCATCACCATAGCAAAAGTGTTGAGGTTTATATTATTATTGGGTTATTGCGAGTTGAAAGATTTTGGTTGAGTTTAAATATCTCACTGCCTTGAATGATAATTGCGATAAAGATTTGTTAATTGGCGGGAGCGGTGCTTGAGTTCTTGTGTTGGGTGCTGTTTTGGGTGGGTGATTGATGCGGGGGTGTGCGGGCGCTTGGAGTATCTTGAGATGTTAAGCACTTCTGGCTTGATGGTTTTTATGAGTGAAAGAGTTTTTCTGAAGTCGCTTCTTGTTTCTGTTGGATAGCCGACAATTATGTCTGTGGAGATATCTATGCCTGGAATTTTTTTCCTGAAGCAGGTTACTATTTTTTTGAAATCCCTTGTGGTGTATTTCCGATTCATGTGTTTGAGGATTTTGTCTGAACCTGACTGGACTGGAATGTGAAGGAAAGGCTTTATTTTTGGTGAGTTGAATGCCTGAATTAATTGCTTTAGGACTGGCAGGGTGTTTGATGGATTCATCATTCCGACACGAAGCTGGAAGTTGCCTGGAAGTTTGGTCAAACAAGTGAGGAGATGCGGGAGCTGGGATTTAGGGGAGTGGTCAAGTCCATAAGCTGCTGTGTCTTGTGAAGTGAGGTAGAAGATATTATAGCCCTTTTCTATTGCTGATTTCAGTTCGTTAGTGATATCTTTTTGTGGGAAGGAATATATGTTTCCTCTTGCAAGTTTTGCAGCACAGTAAGAGCATTGGTT
>JAHJQH010000058.1 GCA_018819375.1 Nanobdellota archaeon | reverse complement strand
TTTTTGTGAATGTGCGTTGGGTCCTTGTCTATTTTGCTTACTATTTTCCCTGCTACTTTGTCATAAACCGGAATTGAAAGGACGAGAAGACCATCTGGTTTTAGGATATGGTGTATTTCACTGAATAATGAGTTGAGATTGAAAATGTGTTCTATGACATCAAACATAGTAATTATATCAAAAGTGTTTTTTTTGAATCTTGTTTTTTCTGCTGTTGCTGTTTTAACTTTTAGTCCTCTTTTTTTTGCAATTTTTATAGTGTGTCTTGAAATGTCCACTCCCTGGGATTGAAAGTGTTTTTGTGCCTGCATCAGGAAAGAACCATAAGCACATCCAATATCAAGGAGCTTTCCTGAGCTTTTATGTTTCAGGATTTCATTTAAGTAAGAGCGGAGTTTCCTTCTTGGATTCTGCTTTTTGTAGTTTTTGTACGCTGTTTTAAAATATTCTTTTTCAAACTTCATTTTTCTCCTTCAGGATGTTTATTATTTTTTGTGACGCTTTTCCATCTCCGAATGGGTTTTTCCATTTTCTTTTTTTAAATAGCATCTTTTTTGCTCCTTTTTCCATTTTTTTAGGATTGCAGCCAACGAGAATGTTTGATTTTATTTTTATTGTCTCTGGTCTTTCTGTGTTATCCCTAATTGTGATGCAGGGAACTTTTAAGATGCAGGACTCCTCCTGAACTCCTCCTGAATCAGTTATTATTAGTGCTGCGTTTTTTTGTAAAATTAGGAAGTCAAAATAACCTACTGGTTCTGTTATGATTAAGTTCTGGATTTGCTGCAATCTTGAAAAGAGATGAAAATCCCTTATTCTTTTTTTTGTTCTTGGGTGGATTGGATAAATTATTGGGAGATTATGATTCTTGCTGAGTCTTTTTAAGCCTTCTATCAAGCCCAAAAGCTTTTTGGGATTATCTACATTTTCCTGCCTGTGTGCTGTTAGCAGAATATAATTGTCTTTTTTTATGTTTAAGGTTGTTAAGATTCTTGATTTAGTTTCTGCTGTTTTTATGTTTTGATAAACTGCATCTACTATTGTGTTGCCTGTCAGGAAGATTCTGTCTTTCGGGATATTTTCTTTTTTCAGGTTTTTTACTGCTTGTTTTGTAGGGGCAAACAAATAATCTGATATATGGTCTGTCATTATCCTGTTGTATTCTTCTGGCATTTCATAATAATTGCTTCTAAGTCCTGCTTCTATGTGGCCTACTTTTATTTTTGGGTTGATGTCAAATATTTTCTTTGCAGTTATTGCCCCTGCAAGCACGGTGTTTGTATCTCCTTCTACTAAGATTATGTCTGGTTTTAGTGTCCTTAGTTTTTTTCCTAATTTTTGAATTATTTTTCCTATTGATTCTGTATGTGTTCCTGAACCTATCTTGAGATTTTCTGTTTCTGGATTTAGTCCTAATTCCTTGAAGAAAATCTTGTCTAGAAGGTAATCATAATGCTGGCCTGTGTGGATTATGTTGTAGGAAATTTGCTCTTTTTCACACTCCTTTATCAAGGGAGCTAATTTTATTATTTCAGGTCTTGTTCCCAGTATAAAACAAATTTTCATATTGTTGTTCTCCTCTCAACCCCCATAAATGATGTAAAGGCAGACATTGTTTATCTGCTTCTTTTTTTGAAACCCGCAGGACTCCAGGAAATAGCAGTACTCGTTGAATGTTATTAATTCTTTGGTCTGCAAATTTCTCATTGAGCTTTCTGTCTTGACACAGTCTTTTGACTTTACTGCTTCTGTTTGTGCACTTAAGAGGTCTATGTATTCTTTTGACAGGTTTAAAGATGCCCATCCTCCTGGCGTGGAAAGATTCAGATAAATTGGGGCATATGATGTGATAGCTCTTCCATTAACTGAAGGCGGATTTTCAGATATTCTGAATTTGTAATCAACATCTTCAAGTATTTTCAGAGTGTCTTTTACTTCTTGGGTGTGTGGTTTGAAGGGGGTAGTTAGTGTTGTTGATAAGATAATCCCTATTATTACTACTATTATCAAAAGGGGAGCTATGTATTTTTGAAGTTTTAATTTTCTGAAGTTAATTTTAAGGAAGAGAAATGATGAGATGAAAATCAAAAGGAAGTTGTAGGTGTCTGGGGTTGGGCGATTAATTATTGGGATAAAACAGGCTAGTCTTGCTGCGTAAAGAATGCTGAAGAATATGATTGGCAGGTAGAAAAGCAGTTCCTTGTGTTTGATTGTTGTGTTGTGTTCTTGAATTGATTTGTAGTAGAGGTAGAATATTGTCAGAAACATAACCGGGACAATTATTGATGTTATTTTGTCTGTCATATTTCCTGGTTGTATTAACCAGTGAAGTGAGAAATAAGTTCCTATCTTGTTTTCGGACATATTTTTTGTGAATATTGACCAGAATGGGAAAGTGATTATTGCAGTTGCTATCACTGACACTGCTATGATTATTTTTTCTCTTGTTTTTTTTATCAGGAACAGACTTATGAGTGGTATGGAGACTGCTATGAAAACAAGGACGTGACTATAATGAATTAATGCATAAACTGGGATTAGCAGAATGAATTTCCAGTCAAGTTTATGATTCTTGTACCAGAAGATAATTGCGAGAAATATGAATGAGAAAAGCCAGCCGAGCATTTCTGGAAGTTTTCCTAATCTTAAGAAATATCCAATTGCTATTGGATTTGCGAAAAAGAAGAAAAAAAGTGCTGCTGAACTGATTTTTGAGAGGTTTTGTGTTTTTCCAAACCAAATAAGGATTGCAAAAGAGGATATGTACATAAGGACTAAAGAGATGAATGCTGCTGATTGCGGGTTTTGGGTTAGTTTGTATATTGGCAGAGTGAGAATGTACCAGAGTGGCGGGTAGTGGGTAAGCAGGGTGTAGTTTCCGTTATACCAATGCTGAATTGGCTGATGAAGGCCATATTTTGCCAGAAACCATAATCTTGCTATATGGCTGGAATAGTCATTTGCATAGGCGTCTATTGGGAAGATTTGTATCATCTGGGCTTGGTTAATCAGGCGGATGAGTAAGTAGGTGAGAAGCAGAATTACTGGAATTATCAGGTAAAATTCTTTTTTTTGGAACAAGGTTTTTGGGTTCATTGTGTTATAGAAGTTCACAAAGTTTAAAAGATTTTCCTGACTTGTTAAGGAGATGGTATCTCTGGTGAGTCATGTTAAAGTTGGGGAAAGTGTTCAGGAAGCTGTTGCTGAGGTCATGGAGATGGCTAATTACAGACTTTATGTTAAAGGTTCTGTGTTCTTGAAGGTAAACTTGCTTTCTGATAATGTGGTTCCTGGACAAAACACATCTCCCTGGGTTTTAGAAGGGGTGTTGAAGAAAATGAAAGAGGATGGGTTTAGGCGGATTTATGTTGGTGATGCTAATGTTGCAACTGTCAGGCAGGTTATGAGAGCTGCCAAAAAATGGGGGGTTTTGAGGTTGTGTGAGAAATATG
>JAHJQH010000057.1 GCA_018819375.1 Nanobdellota archaeon | reverse complement strand
CCACATTCATCATCCCAACACCAACACCACCCAAATTCTCTGCCCCATTCACCACTCCAACACCAACACCCTTATACTCCTCAATAGCCCCATTCACCACTCCAACACCAACACCCTTATACTCCTCAATAGCCCCATTCACCACTCCAACACCAACACCCTTATAATCCTTCTCTGCAACATTAAATACTCCAACACCAACACCATTAAAATTTTTAACATAATTATAAAAGGTACCAAGAAATCCTTTGAAATCTTTTTCTTTATTATTATGAACCAACCCTAATTTAACAAAAGGAGTTAAATGAATATGAACATTTTCCAGAACTTTTTCTAATCTGTTTTTATTTGTTGCCATATTCCTTTCTAAGAAAGTGGGTGTATTTAAATCTTTTGGTTTTGTAATCACTTCAAAAAGATTACAAAGATGAGTAACAACAGAACACAAACCATAAATCAACAACTCGCAGACCACAAAAGAAATTGTTCAATTACAAACCCCCCAACAAACGAAACGAAAACCGTTTAATCTAAACAATAAAAACCATCCAACAATCGAAACGCATTCATGATAACCTCAAAAAGATTTTAACTATCCACCGCAAAAAGGGGTGTGCTGCTATCAACCCACAATTCTTTAACACAGAAAAGTTTATAAAGTTGTAAAAATACAACTTCCGTTGTAAAAATGCAACTGTTAGAACATATTCTTGGAACAAAGAACAGCATAAAGATACTGAGAATTCTGATAAAACACAGGGGCTGGGAATTTAACATAACAGAGTTGTCGAAGGATGGCAAAATCAACAAAGGCGTCTTAAGCAGGTTGGTTGAAAATCTTGAGGAAAAGAACCTCATAATTGTAAGGAGAAAAGGAAAAATAAAATTATTTCAAATCAATCAAAAAAACGAATTTATAAAGAATGTGATAATCCCTTTGTTTGATAAAGAAGAAAGTTTCCTTAACAGTCTTTTGGAGAAAATTAAGAAGATAAAACACAAAAACCTCATTTCGCTTGTTTTGTATGGTTCTGTGGCTGCTGGAAAAGCAAGATTAACATCTGATATTGATGTTTTGGTTATAGTGTCAAGAAAGGACAAGGAAATAAAAGCAAGGATAAACACCTTAAGGGAAGATTTTCTTAGCAAGGATTTCCTTTTAAGAGTAGATGTGCTTACTCTTAATGAATGGAAAAGGCTTGGCAGAATGCAGGAACCTTTTATTAGGGAAGTATTAAAAAACCACAAAGTATTATGTGGGAGAAGGCTGTCTGATTTAAAATGAAAAAAGAAGACCAACACAAAGCAGGCATAAGGTTAAAAGACGCAGACGAATTCCTAGAAAGTGCAAGAAACAATTTAGAACAGGATAGGTTTAAGGCAAGCTTGGATCATTCTGTTGATTCTACAATTGCAGCTAATGATGCTTTCACAATTCATTTTATAGGGGAAGTTGCAAGTAAAGATCATTTTGAGGCAGTAAAATTACACAAAATAGCAGGAACAAAGATAAGTGAAAATAAGGCATCCAATCTATCTTCGCTGTTAGAGGAAAGGCATAGGAAAACTTACAGGAGTGTTTCAGTAACAAGTAACCTTGCTAACGAGTGCCTAAAAAAAGCTGAGAGGTTTGTGGATTGGGTAAGAAACAAGATATCTCCTTTGTAATCCTCTCCAACCTTAAAAACAAAAACCTTAATAATCTCCTCTCTTTCTTGAGAATACTAAGATGATAAAAAAGAAACTAAAAAACGGACTGACCATAATTCACGAGCCGAGAAAGACAGATTCTGTTGCAATAGAAATAAACATAAAAACCGGCTCAATCAATGAAACCAACCAGACTAACGGCATCTCACATTTCATAGAGCATCTTGTTTTCAAGCACACGAAAAACAGGACACAAAAGCAGCTCTCGTCAGCAATAGAGGACGTGGGCGGAACCCTTAATGCTTTCACAGACAATGAGAGAACTGCATTTCACGCACAAGTCCTGAAAAAACACTTTAATACTGCACTGGAAATTCTTTCAGACATAGTTCTTAACCCCTTGTTCCTAGAAAAAGACATAGAACAAGAGAGAAAGGTTATTCTAAGGGAGATGAATATGTATGAAGACACGCCAATGATATACCAACAGGTGCTCCTTCCAAACAAGCTGTTCCAAAAACATCCTTTGGGCAATATGATAATAGGAACTAAAAAAAGTATGAACTCAATAACAAGAAAACAAATTCTGGATTATTATCACAAATACTACATTCCAAACAACATAAGCATAGCAGTGGTAGGAGACATAAAATCCCTGTTCAATAAGGTGGAATTTTTTTTCAGGAACATCAAATCATCAAAACTGTTAAAATCCCGACTGATCAAGGAACCAAAAATCAAAAAACCAATCCTCTTCACGCAAAAAAGAAAGATTGAAAACTCTTACTTTTCGCTTGGCTTCAAGACAATCTCAAGAAGTCACAAGGACAGTTTTGTGTTGGACCTTATCAACACCATCCTGGGAGAAGGAATGAGTTCAAGATTCTTTCAGGAAGTCAGGGAGAAAAGGGGGCTCGTGTATACAATAAAATCCAATAACAAATTCGTGAATGATATTGGCTATTTTGAGATTTATGCAGGAATAAAAAAAGAAAAAATAAAAGAGGCAAAAAAAGTAATTTTTCAGGAAATAAGGAAACTGGCAAAAATCACCACAAAAGAACTAAACCAGGCAAAAATAAAACTTGAAGGAAACTACCTTATTGACAATGAGGACAATATCCATATGGCAACATTAATGAATTACTGGAACACAAACACAGGAAAACCTGAAATGGCAAAAATCTATCCTAAGTATCTTGAAAAAGTCACGACCAGCAGCATCACCAGATGCATAAAAACCTATTTTCACCCATCCAGCTACGCTCAGGTTGTCATAGAAGAAGAATAAACAAAGAAGAACAATAAACAAGCATACAACCTTCTGAATCCAACATTCTGAATCCAACAATCAGTCAGAAAACAAATGCAGCTATTTCAGGAATCAACAATATTCCTACCTCATTTACCCCCACCCAAAACTTTTATAAACTCCTGTCATCACCAAAAATATGCTATTTGCCCATTTCACTTCGCCTGCGTGCGAAGAAGGGAGATAAATTACGGAAAGGAGATAAATTATGGATAAGAAGAAAGTTTTGGATGCAGTAAAGCTCGCAAGAGAGTTTTCTAAACAGAGAAATTTCTCCCAGACTTTTGACATAATCATAAACCTGAAGGACTTGAATCCGAAAAAGGCAGATGAAAACATAGACCTGTTCACGACTCTCCCGAACAGCAAGGGAAAACAAGTCAAGATATGCGCTTTTGTTGACAAGGACCTGACAGAAAAAGCAAAGGTCTTTGACCAGGTTATATCCGAGTCAGAATTCATAAAATATCAAAAACCAAAAGAGATAAAACAACTCGCAGAACAATACGATTTCTTCATAGCACAGGCAAATATTATGACGAGCATAGCAAAAACCTTTGGTAAGGTCCTCGGTGCAAGAGGAAAAATGCCAAATCCAAAAGCAGGATGCATAATCACTCCTGCCTCTGACCTTGAACAGTTGAAGCTCAGGATTCAAAAAACAGTCAGGCTAAAGACAAAAAATGAGCCCATCATTAAAGTGCCTGTGGGAAAAGAGGATATGCAGGATGAGCAAGTGGCAGAAAACATAATCTCTCTTTACAACACACTCGCACACTCCCTTCCAAAAGAAGAGGAAAACATCAGGGATCTTTTTGTAAAACTCACAATGAGCCCTGCAGTAAGACTAGGAGAGAAAAAAGCAGAATTAGAACAAAGATTAAAGGCAAGGGAAGCAGAGAAATCTCAACCAGGCAAAAGGAAATCTCAGTCAGACAAGCAACAACTTAACAAACAACCAGCAATTGAGAAAAAAGCAGTTGTGGAAAAATCAGGAGTCAATCAAGAACACGAAGGGTCAGCAAAAAAACAATCAGCAAAAAAACAAAAGCAATCCAACAAGGAAAAACAAGAGCCAGAGGTTAAAACCAAATGAACAAGCCGCACATCTCAGAATCAAAGAAGAGAATAATAAACGAGTTAAAGAAGCTTTGTACATCCTACAGTTTAATTGGCATTGCAGACCTAAGAAATCTCCCATCCAAGCAGCTCCAGTCTATGAGGTCAAAACTAAAAAATAATCTGCTTATGCTTGTAACCAAAAAAAGACTGATAAAAATAGCACTTGATCAAATAAAAGAAAAAAGAGATCTATCAAATCTTCTTCCATACATTAATATGGGTATGCCCCTCATCATATTCAGCAACGAAGACCCATTTTCCCTTTACAGGAAAATAAAAAAATGCAAATCCAAGGCACCTGCAAAACCAGGTCAGATTTCTCCTGCAGACCTGAAAATTGAAGCAGGGCCAACAAATTTCCCTCCAGGCCCAATCATAGGAGAATTAGGGCAGCTTGGGATAATCGCAGCAGTGGAAAATGGGAAAGTCTGCATAAAAAAAGAGAAATTATTAGTGAAACAAGGAGAAGCAGTAACATCTGCCACTGCACAGGTTCTGTCAAAACTCAACATTGAGCCAATGGAAATAGGACTTAATGTTCTTGTTATTATGGGTGATGAGGGATTGTATGAAAAAGCAGTTCTGGACATTGATGAAGAGAAAATAAAACAAGACCTTATGTCAGCTCATAAGGATGCATTCCTGCTTGCATTATCCATACCTTACATAACTCAAGAAACAATAAAGCCATTGATTCAGAAAGCATCAAGGGAAGGGACAACCCTCTCTGAAAAATTATCAGAAAAAGGAATAGTCACGTCAGGGAACATAAAAGCGCAGATTATAGCAGCAGAGTCAGAAGCAAGGACAGTAGAGAAAAAATTACCATTACTTCCAGAACCAGAAGAAAAAGCAAAGGAAGAAGAAACCAAGGAAGAAAAACAAAAGCCCGAAGAACAAAAACAAGAGAAGCCGCAAATCAAAGAGAAGCCACAAGGGAAAATAGAAGAAAAGAAAGAGAATCTGCAAATCAAACAAAAACAAGAGAAACCACAAGAAGAGAAAAAACAAGAATCACCTTCTAAACAAATCAAGGAAAAACCAACAAGAGAAGATTTGCCAAAAGGTCTCGAGATAATGGATGACCCTGGAACCACAAAAGAAGATGTCATAAAAGAGAATCTCAAAAAAGCAGATTATGGTCGGGATTCAGAAATAGCAAAAAAAGTGCTGCAGGAAATAAAAGATAAGGGTATAAGGGAAAAAGAAGGGGAACAAGGTAGGGAAGCAGAAAAACCCCTGCAAGATACACAAAAGTATGATGCTCAAGCAAAAAGAGAATCTGCCAAGGATTCAAAAAAGGAAGTTGAGGAAGAATCTGCGGTGGCAAAGAGGTTGCTTGATAACCTCAAAGAACAAGACATAAGGAGCAAAACCAGATAGGAGGAATAAGATGGAATTGATATATGCAACATTATTACTTCACAAAGCAGGTAAGGAAGTAAGCGAGGAAAATATAAAGAAAATCCTAAATGCAGCTGGAGTCACCAAGGACGAAGGTCAGATAAAAGCACTAGTTTCTGCATTAAAAGATATGAACATTGAAGAGGCAATTAAGGAAGCAAGTGTTTTAACTGTGGCCGCACCTGCAGCAACAGCAGAAAAACCAGAATCCAAGAAAGAGGCAGAGAAAGAACAAGGCAAACCAGCAGAAGCTGCAGCAGCAGGATTATCCAGTTTGTTTGGATAATCCTAGCCAATCTTTCAAGATGACCTGGTTGATGGACTTAGAAGATGGAGTTAATGCAAAAAGGAGAATTAGAGAATACTGGGCAGGAAATAAAAGAACTAAAACTTAGACTAAATTCCATTAACAAGAAAAAAGAAGAAGCATTCTCAAAAAGTCAAGGAACAAAAAAACAACTCTTGGAATTAATAAGAAAGATAAGAGGCATAAAGTCCGAGAAAGAAGGGGTGAATGTTGCTCTTGAAAAATTAAAGGAAGACAGGGACAAGCATAACAAACAAGTCAAGCAGCTCATATCAGACATAAAAAAGCTCAATCAGGAAAAAAAGAATTTTCCCAGGGGAGCTGGTTTTGAAAAAGATTTCTCAAAAATAAAGAAAACTATTGATGCGCTGGAGTTAAAGATAGAGACAGAAGCATTATCACCAGAAGAAGAAAAGAAGACAATGAAGAAGATGAAGGGCCTAAAAAAAGAGTATGGCTCTGCAGGGGAAACAATACTGCTTGTTGAAACAGCGAATCAGCTGAGCAAAAAAATAGAAGAAGAAAAACAACTTGCAGATAAGTCCCATAATGAGTTAGTCTCTAAAAGAAAAGGGTCTAAGGATTATAGTGAGTTTAAGGAAATCTCAAAAGAGATAACAGGACTAAGGTTAAAACAAGAAAAAGAATTTCAGGGCTTCTTGGGATTCAAGAAAGAGTCCCAGGCCATAAGCAAGGAACTAAAAGAAAAAATTGGAAGATTAACAGACATAAAAAAAAGAGAGAGGGACCTAAGCAAGAAAAGAGAGATAAGAAAAAAGCTCAACAACCAGAAAATACTAAAGGAAAAAACAAGACAAGTGGAAGAAAAGTTTAAGATAAAAAAGAAGCTGACCACCGAAGACCTCATAATTCTGCAGGGTAAATGAGGGTAGAATCAAAAAAATAGTTCATACCCCACTCAAAGAAGCACCCCTACTTACAACATCATACCAAAGAACAAAACAAACCAACAAAATTTAAGCATCTAAACTCATTCTAGGTCTTTTTATTTTTCTCTTGTCCATTGAATCAAATTT
>JAHJQH010000010.1 GCA_018819375.1 Nanobdellota archaeon | reverse complement strand
GGCTGTAACAATATATGGACTCCCGGCTGTTGTCCAATTTCCTGATACATTACCGCTTACATAAGTCTCAGCCCAGGTTGTCTTGCAAGCCAAAAATCCCAAAGCCACTAAACATCCACAAATTACCTTTCTCATCTTACATTACCTCCTAAATAAAAAAGCAGGCTTGATAAATTGCCTGCTCACAAAGATTTATATAAAGATTCCTTAAAACACTTAGGGTTTTGCCCCCCCCCCGCAACTTTGATAGTAAAATTAAACTCTTTCATTTCCAAGTCCAAGTCTAAAAATTATAATAATGCTCTTAATCTTTGTCAACTAACTTTTGCAGGAAAATGAGGATACCAGTAAAGAGAAGGGAATTTGTATTGTGATTTTTTGTGATAATCTTTCAACACTTTTAAAAAACATCTTGTATTACAAGCAATTTCCTCTCATACATTCGATTTCGTGCAAAAGTTTGTTGTCAAGGATTTTTTTCTATCTCCCTAAACTGACCTGTCGTGAATTTATTAGACACGGATTTTCACGGATTAAGTTAGGATAAGTCCTACATATAAAAGAAATCTATGAGGCATTACATTTAATCCTTTAAAATTACAATCCTTTCTCCATCAGGGATAATAACTGAATCTCTTCTAAGAAATAGAGGAAGGAAAAATCCTTCTTTTATCTTCATTCCAACTAATCGATATCCCTCAAAAAGTTTTTGATTTGTAAGAAGGGCATTATCTGAGGGCACTATCTTTGAAATCCAGCTATAGTAATCTGATACCCTTTTTATATTTGGGCTTCCCTCGAGAAGCTCTGCAGCACCAACAATTATAATATCGGGTTTTTTTGAAAGGACATAGTCGCTATCAAATTTTGAATGTCCAACAAGAATGCCTCCTTTGCTACCTTGTTTTGCAATATGCTTATCATTCAGACCAAGCATATCAATGGTGTAAAAATTTGTGTAATATGGAATGATTCCAGCAGGGCCAACGGCTATTTTTGTATCTTTTGGAAGGTTCTTTGAAAACCATATTCCAATCTCTTTTCTTCCCTTTTCAATTTTTTCATACAAAGGTATATAATCACGATTCTGATTACTCTCTTCTGCCTTAGATGAGGCGGTATGATGCAAAAGAAAGACAAATACAATTACAGGAAGAATGGAGGCGATTTCTGCTTTTTTCTTTAATGTATAAAGACTTTCCTTAAATGAAGCACCAATAAGGAGGCTAAAAAGGGGAATTAGTGGTGCATAGAATCTAAAACAGGGGAATGAATCGCCACCAACAAATGTAATGTAAAAAGAAAAAAGAAAGAGGCTTACTAAAAGATATAAGGCCCAAAAGACCTTGATATAATTAAAAAGAAAGAAAAGGAAAAAAATGGAAAAAATCCCGAAATTTGTTTTTAAAAACCATTTTGTATATGATATTCCCTGTTGATAGGAAAGATTGGAAGGAACAACCTTGGCATAAAATGTATTTGGCAAAATATCATTGTAGTAAAAGAATCTGAAGGTAAGATGCAAGAAAAAGATAAGGATAAAGGGAAGAAGAAGAGAAAAAGCACCTTTATAATTTTTTTTAAATAGAAGAAAAAAAAGGGCAACTCCAAAACAAATAATCCCTTCTGGCCTTGTAAGATAGGCTAAAGAAAGCACAAAACCCGAAAGAAAGAATTTCTCTTTAAATAGAAGGAATAGAAAAAGAACAATTAAAAGGCTAAAAAGGCTTGTTTCAAGACCACCTGTTGTCCAGATAACAAAAGATGAATTGAAAACCAAAAATAGCGATGTTGCAAAAGCACCAATAATGCCAGTAAACCTTTTGGCTATAAAGAAAAGAATAAAAACTGTAAGACAGGAAAGGATTATAGAAAAAATTTGTGAAATATGAGCGGGATCAAAACCTAAAAAGATAAATGGTGCTGCTAAAAGAACCCAAAGAAGATTGGTATATCCCTCAACATGCTCACCTGGATTATAGACTAATCCATTACCCAATATAAGATTTTTTGCATATCTAAAGGAAATATAAGCGTCGTCAATGGGATGGTCAAAGTTGAAATAAAAGATATGAAGCAAAAGAATAACCAAAACAATCCCCAATCCTCCTAGTAAAAGAAAATGGGATTTTTCTTTCTTTTTTCTCTCTTTCTTACTGGAAGATTTTTTCTTCACAACTAAATTCTATTGAAGAAGGCTTTTCTTTGTCAATCAAAAAGTGATGATGAAATTATTGACAGCAATGTTGCAATATAAGGGCTTCCTGCTTGATTCCAGGTTGTATCGCTTGTAATTGTCCCACTAACATAAGTATCAGCCCAAAGTTCTTTACCATTCACAAACCCTAAAACCATTAAACCCATCACAAATACCTTCTTCATTTCACGACCTCCTTATTTTTACATAAAAATAGAGCAGGCTATTTTTAACCTGCTCTGATAGTTCTATATAAAGATTGTTTTTTACTCTCTCTCTCTCTCTCTGGTTCTGCCCCCCCCCACAACTTTGATAGCAAAATTAAACTCTTTCATTTCCAAGAAATTATAGTAATGCTCCTAATCTTTGTCAAGGATTTTTTCTATTACTGTTACAGCAAAATGAAAATGTCCTGTTTTCAGCAAAATAGAAATGTCCTATTTTGTATTAACTAAGAAAGATTTTTTTTGATACTTATATGGGTTTATTTTGAATCTCCTCCAAGGATGATC
>JAHJQH010000056.1 GCA_018819375.1 Nanobdellota archaeon | reverse complement strand
TTTGATTGGGATTTTGAATTGGGCTTTGATTAGAAAGGTTTTTATATTCTCTATACTGCTTTCATTAACATGAACAAAAAGGGCGTGATATTCACTTATGTATCTCTACTTTTTCTTGTTGTGATTATCCTTCTTTTTTCCATTTACACACGCAATAAATCCAGGTTTGAGGTGGAAGTGACTGCTGTTGTTGCTGAGAACATGGACAATTTCATTGAGACTTTGGAGACAGAATACATTCCTGCTGCTGTGAAAGCTTCCACAAACAAGGCTGTTCAAGTTCTTGAGGAAGAGATAAGGGAAAGAGGGGATTATCTGAATGGGGATGCTTCTGATTATGTCAGAAACGTGCTTGTTAATGGTTTTTATCCTGAAGCAGAGCAATGCATATCGTGTGATGGCGGGTGGATGACAGGCATGGAAGAAGATAATGTTAATTATACTCTTGAAAACATAGCCAGGCAATTAGAACAACTTGCAATGTCTATTGGCATAAAATTAGATTTTGATGATATTAATATTGAAGATGTTGTTGTTAAGCAGGGAGATGCCTGGAACCTTCAGGTAGATGTTCCAATTTCTTATTCTATTTCTCATGAAATGAGAAAGATTAAATGGGGCCAGAGAACACAAGAGCGCGTAACTGATGTTCTGATTACTGATTTTAAGTCTCCTGTTTATCTTGTTGAAGGAAAGGAGGGGGGCAGGGACATACTCATAAACAAATATCCTGATACTCACGCTTCCCCCCTTGATGCTCTTAAATTAGCTGATGCTATTGAGAATTATTATTTTTATGAGAATCCTAATGCTCCTAGTTTCCTGAAGATGCTTGTTGGTGATTTTTCCAGTGATCCAAATGGAATATCTTCTTTTATTCATCCTGGGAATTATAATGTTTTAGGTGTTTCTGCTACTGATTATAATTATTTTGGCGGAAAAAAAGCATGTTCTCCTGAAAATCATATTCCTATTGAGATTTCTGGAGTGACTTATGCTGATGAATTTTGTTTGAGTGAGGATGACATAGGGATGGTTATTGGTGAAGGTGTTGGTCACGGAGTTAATGATGGAATTTACTGCAAGTGGGTGTTTGGAGAAGGAGAAGATGAGTGTTGCGGTAGTAAGGAGAAAGAGTCCTTGTTTGCTTTTCTCCAGTTTGATGAAGCAGGGATGGATTCAGATGGAGACATAACTCCTGATTCTGGGATAAGCAGGAATTACGGGGAGATAGAGGAGAATGAGGAGTATCAGTCAGCTGTGCAAAAGATTCCTGATTGCAGGATTGGGGGATGTTACAGGTTTGATAGGGGGAATGTGGACAGGCCTTTTGGCGGGATAGTATTAGCAAATTCATTTAGCTCAAATGAGTTTTCACTGGAATTATGGATGAGGGTTCATACTTCTCCTGAATTTCTTAATCAATTTACTCTTTTTTCCCTTGGTGTGGGAGAAACTACTGGGATAAACCTAAGGTTTAATCTCCCCTGGTATGCTCCTGTGGCCACATATGGCGGGAGAAGCCTTAGTCAGGATTACAAATGGGAGCTTTCTGGTGATGGTGACATCAAGGTTGGGAAATGGTATCATATTTCTTTTACTTGCGGTGCGAGCGGGAAACACGTTTATGTTAATGGTGAAGAATTAAGAGAGCTTGCAAGCAGTGATACTGAATGTTATGGCGGGCTGGGATACAGGTTCAGCATAGGAAAATTCATTGGGCACGGATGGATGCTTCACGGGGATGTTGATGAAGTCATGATTTACAAAAGGGAACTTAGCAAGAACGAGATTAAGAAGCATATAGGCGGGGATTATGACTTTTGTTATTATGGGACTATGGGTATGTGAGATGTCTTTGATGCTTGAGAAGTCTTGCGGGTTATTTTTTTCTTAGAAGATATCTCTGGCTTGTTGTTGAGCCTAATCTTTGTGAAGGGTCTCCTTTTTCATATATTGGCAACTTGGATTCCTGGCCTATTAAATCTTCTACTGTTATTTTTATCCCAAATCTTTCTCCTCTTATTGGTGAGATAATATCATCAAGGATTTTTTGTGCATTGATTATGTCTTCTTTTTTCCTTAATATGTCTATTTGTTCTATTATGGTAAGTTCCTCATTTAATATTCCTTTGGTGTAAAGGTCATTTATCTGTGGATATAACTCTGATTCAAGGTCAAGCTCTTTTATTTTTGTGGTTGATAATGCCCTCATAATATCTTCTGACATATACCATTGCTGCTGAAGAGAATAAAAACTGATGAAGTAGGTGTATACTCCTAATGTGACCATCACAAACAGGAGTATTGCAAAGAATGCATCCATTGAAAAGATGAATCCTCTTTTTTTGTTTTTTCTTATTCTCTCCATACTACTGTCACCAACCTTGCTATCTGGCCATTGGTCATTCCTTCTTGTTCTGGGTTATAATATGCATATCTTACTATTCTTATGTTTTCCTTTTCCATTACATCAAATTGTTCATCATCTAGGTCTGGATTGCCATATATGTCTCTTATTAGATTTCCCTGCTGGTCAAAATATTCTATCACAAGGGCATATTCTTCTCCTATTCCCAGCAAATATTTTGATGTCTTGTATCTTATTTCCAGTAGTTTTTTTAATTCTCTTAGTTTATCATTATCTATCTTGTTGTCTGTCAGAAGTCCTATTCTTCCTTTCTTGTTTATCCAATTACTGCAGGAATGACTGCCTGGGTTTTCTTGGTTAGGTGTGCATTGCCCTTTACTCATAAAAGAGCCACTTATGCTTACTGCTGTGTTTACTAATTGGTTTGTTGAGTATTGCTTTATTGAGATTTCTTTTGCTACCATAATGAACATTATGCTCACTAATGTAATTATCATTAGCCCGACTATGAAATCCATATACCAGAATTGACCTCTTTTATGCATTTTATGAGAATAGGACTGTCTTGTTTGAGTTCACTATGATTCTTTTTCTTGATTTCCTGCTTGTGTAGCTGCATACTGCTTTTGGAATTATCAGTCTTCCTATTACTTTTATTCTTGATTTTATCCTGTAAGAGAGTATTCTTTCTTCTCCCTTGATTAAGCTTGGGATGTCCCATAATAATAATTTCTTGTCTTCTCCTTTTTTCAGAATCTTTGGTTTTACTGTTCCAAATTCTGTTGGTTCTTTTACTATTCTTGGAAGAGTGTCTACTACTTTTATGTCTTTTGTCTCATATTTTTTGTTGTTTTTTATTATCAGAAGAACTTTCATATCAGAGATTCCTTCTTTGCTCCTTACTGTCAGGACTTTCTTTTTTATGGATACTGGATTTTTCATAAGTCCCTGGATGAACCAGATTATGATTAGTAGAATAATTAGGATGATTACCGGAGTCCTGTAATTTGTTGTTGAGGTGATTGTGTAAATTTCTCCTGGTTTTAATGAGAATGTCCATTCATAGATATCGTCTTTCTTGCTTGTTGGTTTTGGTTCAAAATTAGTGAACTTCTTTTCAAGGGAGCCCACTGAAATGCTGTATGCTTCATATACATTGGAGTTACCTAGATTTGTTTTTGTGATTATGGTCTTTGATAACAGAAACTTGCTTTCTTTTCTTTTTGTCTGCTGCACATTACTGTATGGCCCAACACTTATTTTTTCTATCTTGTCTATTAATGTTTTTTCTCCTTTTTTTATTAATAATAATGTGTCATAAAGACCTTCATTAGTGTTTTCATCAAGATTTACTTTTAGTTTTATTTCTTTTGTCTGAATGGAATTCAGGTCTGTGTTTGTTGCTATTGTGAATATCTCGCTTTCCAGACTTATGTCAAGGTCTTCCAGTGGAATATTATACCGGTTTATCAACTTGAGGGTTATGTAGCTTGTTTTCTTGATATCAAGTCCTGTTGGAGGAACTTCTATTTTTGTCATCAGGATATCTTTGTAATCTACTGCTCTTACCACTAATTCCTGGTTTCCTGATATTCTTGTTTCCTGGGAGAAAACCTGCAGATTTATGCTGTATGCAGAGGTTTGTTTTGCTCCTATTGCTTTTACTCTTAGTTCTGCTTTTGCTGAATTCTTTGCTGGAACTTTTAACACGCCTGGGCTGGATTCTATCATCCAACCCATATCATTTGTTGAAAACCTGAAGTTGTCTGGGTTTTCCTGATTGTTTGCTATTGTTACTGTGAAAGTGGCTTGTTCATTTGGGAGAATAAGGTCTTTTATTGGGGTTACGCTTATGTCAATGGAGCTTGAAGATGCTAGTGGCACTGTTATGAAAAATAAAGCCAGAATTGCCATAAGGAACATAAGTCTCTTTTTCATGATTTTTTTGAAGTTTTTGTTATATTTAAATCTTGTG
>JAHJQH010000055.1 GCA_018819375.1 Nanobdellota archaeon | reverse complement strand
TTTAGATTTCCAGAGTTGCGAGTTTTTCCCTGAGCTTTTCTGCTTCTATGTGCAGTTTTGAGAGCTGGTCTGCGTCGTCTCTTTCCACTTGTTTTTCAATTATGTCTTCTTTTTCTTCTAGTTCCAATGATTTGCTTCTCATTCCTGCTATTGGTTTCATACCTTTTTTGACTCCTTCTACTTCTGGAAAGTGTTTTTTTATTTCTTTTAAGTCTTCTTCTGTTCTCAAGACAAGTTTTTTCAGTTCAGAAACCAAGAATTCTTTTTTCTTTTTTATCTTTTTGTGTTTTTCGTATTCTTCAAGAAGCTTGATTGTGCCCACAGCAAGATTTAAGGAATTCTTCCTTATCTCTTCGGGGTTCATCACCTGTTTGTACACTGTTTCTTTCTTGTATTGCTTCTTACTCATTTGTTTTACTCGCTTGTCCTGAATAATTGCTCATCTATCTCAACTAACCTCGCCTTGATTGATGAAATATCACCTTGCCAAGATCGCAGCTCCCTTTCTTCTTCTTTCCTTATATTCTCTAATTCTTTCAGAATGTGATCTGCGTGATTTAGTTTCTTTTTTACTTCTGTTACCAAGTCTATTAATCCATTGTATTTTTCTATCTTAACAAAAAGAGACTGACCCTTTGTGTGAACATCCTCACTTGAAGATGAAAATGGTTTCTCATCTTTTAGTGTTATTGGTTCTGGTTCTTTCATCATTTCTTCGAAGGGATCTTCTGATTCTCCTGTGTCGCTTAGGTTTACCGGGCTGTATCTTGGGAAATTAAGACTTTGTTCTGCACTCTTTTTTCTTATTTCTTCTGAATGCATAGGCATTGGTGGTGCCATCATATCCTCTCTCAGAGCGGAGTTTTTTTTATTGTTCTCCTCTTTTTTGTTAAATAGACTCATTTGAATACCCCCTGTTTGTATGATTATTTTAAGAAAAAGCACCATTCTTTCATTAAAAACTTTTTTAATTATTCATTAGGAGTTACTTTTCGTTTTCAAAAGTTTTTTATAGCTATTATTTCCTTACTCTGGAAATGGAATCCTTAACACACCCAGAATCTTTAGACAAGTCAGTAAGAGACCTTATTACCAAAATCCTGGATTCTGTGGGGCTCCAAATTTATGATCTTCTCAAAGGGAAAGAAAATGTCAGCGAATTCAAGATTGCTGAAGACATGGACATGAGCATAAATCAGGTTAGGAGCGTGTTATACAAACTTTCTTCTTATAATCTTGTTTATTCTATCCGAAAAAAGGACAGGCAAAAAGGATGGTATATCTACTACTGGACTTTTAACATGAGGTATGCAAAGGATTTTTTGATTATGAAGGGGGAGGAAAGAATTAAGAGCCTCAAGAAAACCCTTAAGTTGGAAAAAGGTGAACAATTCTACAAATGTCCGAATAACTGTATCAGATTTGATTTGTCAGAAGCGATGGAGTATGATTTTAAATGCACTGAATGTGAGAAAATTCTGGAATTTGATGATAATCAGGAAAAGATTAAGAATATCCAAGACGAGGTTGCCTTGCTTGAAGAAGAGGTTAATGTCATAAAGAGCAGTATTGTTCCTGAACTTCCTTCTGAGAGAACTGCCAGAAGAAAGGCTGCTGGGAAGAAAAAGATTGTGAAGGGGAAGCTGAAAAAAGGCGAGAAAGAGAAAGTTATAAAGAAAAAAGCCAAGAAGAAAATCGTAAAGAAAAAGAAAGTTGAAAAAAGAAAAGTTAAGAAGCCCATAAAAAGATGGGTCAAGAAAAAACAATTCAAGCGCGAAGCAGTGGTTAAAAAGAAACTTGTTTGGAAAAGGAATGCACTGGCGATTAAAGAATATGGTAATTACACGCGAAGATTTCCTCAGAGAAAAAGGGTGATTAAAAGATTCGTGAAAAAAAAGAAGATTGTTAAGCAGAAAGAAAAGGAACCTGTCAAGAAAAAAGCAAGAGAGAAAAAAATACCCCCTAGGATGAGGCTAAAGAAGAAAACTGAAACGAAAACTGAAAAGAAAATCAAGAAAAAAGCCAAGAAACCATTTATTAAGCCATCTTTTAAGAAAGTGATTAGTGGAGAAAAGAAGAGAGTCAAGAGCAAGTCAAAGAAAGAACCTTCGAGGAAGAAACCCTTGATGAAGCAACTTAGGAAAAAACCAGTCAAAAACAAATCAGCCAAGAACAAACCAATTAAGAAAAAAGTTGTTAAGCACAAATCAATTCCGACAGAACCTCCTGGAAAAACAGTTCATTCCATAACGCCAGAGAAACCAAAAAAAGGGAAAATATTCGAAAGATTAAAGAGAATCAGATTTTGAGTTGAATTTTTTATGAGGATTTATGTCCTTTATTTGCCTACGATTCTTTTATTTGTCTATGATTCTTTTATTTGTCTATGATTCTTTTATTTGTCTATGATTCTTTTATTTGTCTATGTTTGACTTATGTATGTTGCTGTCAGAAGATTATTTTTATCAGGTTTCCAAAGACCTTGGAGCCGTCGAGAGGCGGGATTGGGAGCATATTGAAGATGAAGAGCCATAAGTTTATTTTTTGTGTCAGAATCAATAGGGGGATAAATCTTCGGTTTTTTACCCGGATATGCCTTGTTGTGAGAAGATGCCTTGCCGTGAAATAAAGGATGAGGTTTACAAGAGGTCCTGCAAATGCTATTGCGAGCATTGCTGGGGGTGGTGCTGTGCCTTCTATTCCAACATAACCAGGTGCAAGAATTAAGAAAGGAAAATGAAGGAATTTCATAATAAGCCCGATTACTAGGCCGAATGTCCACATATGGAAATAAGCTGGTATGCCAAATATCATTGACGCGAATTTGTGCCCGAGTTCGTGAAGTATTATTGCCGGTGCTGTTAATGCTATTGCAAACTTCAATTCCCTGTGTTTTCCTTCCCTAAAAAAAGAGATGCCTTTTGGGATGTATCCTGAGAATATGTATCCAATTACAACAGTCACCACAATTATACTCATTATTTCAGAAAGACTTGTTATTGGAATCATAGTTACTATGAGGCGATGTAGACCTGTGTTTTTTCCTGTTCTTTTTCTATTTCTTCCAAGTATTCTTCTGTCAGGAGTACTTCTTGTTCTTCAGCCTCTTTATTTTTTTCCTCTTTTTTTTGAATTTCTTTTAGATTCATTTTAGGTGTTTTTCATATCACTGGTTCCTATTATTATGAACGCCAACCCAATTAATGTTACTCCAAGGGCTATTGCTGCTTTTAAGGTTATCCATACAGAACCTGACCAAGAAATTATTGCATATACTCCTAACACCAAAACTACAAATCCGAGGATTACTTTGAGGATTGCTTTTAATGTTTCCATCTTATTAGGTAAACCATAATTATTTAAATAGTTTTTGCTAATGATTCTGCATAATGCGTGGTTTTTTAAGGAAAAAAGGGGAAAGTTTTTTATGCTTTGCTATTTTGGCTATTTTTTTGCTGTGTTTCCTTGGAATTTCTGATTTTGCCCTTGCTGATGATTCTTTTTCTTATGAAACTGTTGAGATGAGGGTTGAAGGTTCCGGAGATGTTTCTCTTTTTAACACCAAGTCAGTTTATTCTGTGGATTACTTCATTGCCAATCTTAGTTTTTTTCCAAAGGACTCTGGATTAAACCAAATCGTGATTGACCAAAGTTTTGATTCCAATCCTGATTCAGAGATTTCTTTTCTTGAAAATGCTATTTCCTACAAGTGGAACAAGCCTGTTATCGGAGAGCTTGGGTTTGGTTTTGTTAGCAACATCTTCAGAAGATTTGATTTTGTTAAAGTTGACAAGAAGCTGAATTTCCCTTATCGTTCTTACCCTGATGATGTTAAGGTGTATCTAAAGCCGACTAACCTGATTAATTCCGATGATGAAGAAATCAAGAGAACTGCCAGTGGGATTGTTGAAGGTGTGGATGATTTTTATGTTGCTGTTCACAAACTTGCCTCCTGGGTTAATGAGAACATCAACTATACTGCCGGGCCTTCTACATTGGAATACTCAAAGGATTCCAAGTGGGTTCTCAAGAACAAAGTCGGAGTTTGTGACGAGTTGACTAATCTCTTTGTTGCCATGGTCCGCAGTGTCGGAATTCCTGCCAGGTTTGTTTCCGGAGTTGCTTACTCCAATCAAATTGGTGATTTTGGAACTCACGCCTGGGCTGAAGTTTATTTTCCTGGGTTTGGATGGGTTAGTTTTGATGTCACATATGAGGAATATGGTTTTGTTGATGCGACTCACGTGAAATTCAGGGATGGCATTGATGGTTCTTTTGCCTCTGTTGATTATTCCTGGAGGGGGCAGAATGTTGATTCTGAAGTAAAAGGCGTTACTTTTTCAACAAGTGTTGTTGACCACGGCCCAAAGATTAAATGGGATTATGATATTAGTCTTAATATCCTGAAGGATGAGGTGGGCGGTGGAAGTTATGTTCCTGTCGTGATTGAACTGAAGAACCGAAATGATTATTATCTTCCTGTCACTCTTCGTGTTTCAAAAGCACCTAGTAGTTTTGGTGCAAGCAGATTTAATGCTCTTGTCCCCCCACTTGGCGAGAAAAAGATTTTTACTATTTTAGAGATTCCTTCTGACTTAAAAGAAGGATTTGGCTATTCCTCTGTTTTTGAGATTGTTGATTTCTTTGACAGTGTTTCTGCTTCTGACAAGGTCTATTATGACTTGTATAGTGATGTTTATTCTTACGGTGATTCCTTGTCTGTTATTCAGAACCTGGTGGAAGAGGAACAGAGCGAATATTCCTCTAATGTAGGTGTTGACTGCAGTTTTGACAAGCAGGTTTATTATGTCTCTGATGTCATGAGTGTTCAGTGTGTTGTCAGTAATGAAGGAAATGTCAATCTTGAAGAGTTGCAGGTATGTGTGAAAGATAGCTGCGATGTTTTGGAATTGTTTATTTCTGAGCAGAAGAATGTCAGCTTCGGTGTTGTCTTGACTGATGTTTCTAATGAGGTTGTAGTGGATATTGATTCTGATGAGGTTGTCAAACACGCTTATTTTGAAGTTAATGTTTATGACCCCCCTAACCTGGAATTTGTTGATTTTGCTGTTCCTGAAGGAGTTGGATATGGTGAGGTGATGCGTCTCGGGTTTAATGTTTCTGTTGATTCTCCTGTCAGAAATGTTGTTGTTGTTCTTGGAGGCCGTTCATTGTTTGCCATTGAAGAGATGAAGGCTGTGAATGCTTTTGACATTCCTGTGTATGGTTCGTTTTTTTATAATCGGCCAAAATGGATCAAGATTGTTTATGAGGATTTAGAAGGTGGTGAACACGAAGCTTTAAGGGAGTTTGAAATCACTGTTACTAATGTTCCTTTTTATGTCAGATATGGTGTCCTGATTTTCTTTTTTGTTATGGTTGTCATTGTTCTTGGAATTGTTTTTTTAGTCAAGCAGAAAAAAAAGAGGATATTTTTTGAGGCAGCTCCTTTGAAGAAGCGTGGCGGAAGGAGTGGGGGCAAAAAGAAGAAGAGCAATGATTAGTTGGTGCATATAGGTTTGTGTTTTTATTGTATCTCTTAGGATACATATGTATTTGAAAAGAGACAACTGGTGGAATTGAAAGTGATTTTTTAGAATGGATAATGCTTGTTAATATCAGTAAGTGTTTCCAATATAGCCGACTTGACTACAGGGCTTACTGCAGATGATGCAGGTGGTTTTTGTGTTTGCTTGTTGAGAGCCGAAGATTTCTATTCCTTCCTGAATTTCCTTTACTTTATCCCAGCACTTTCCTGAACCGCACCATCCTGCCTGAACAACAAATCCTTTTTCCACTGCTGTTTTTATCTCTTTCTTGTTTGTTATTTTCTTTATTTTTTCCTGTGTCAACTTTTCTGCTTTTTTTAGGAGGGACTGCTGGATGTCTGCGAGAGTCTTTACTGCGATTGTCATTATGTCCTTTTCCTTAACTGTTATTTTCTGGGAAGTGTCTCTTCTTACCATTGTTACTGACTTGTTTTTTATGTCTCTCGGGCCTATTTCTATTCTTATTGGCACTCCTTTCAACTCCCAATTGTAGAACTTGCTTCCTGGAGATTCTTGCCCCAAATCTGCTTCTGCTTCCATACCTGCTTTTTTTAATTGCTGCTGAACTTGTTTTACTTTTGTGATTATCTCCTTTTCCTGTTTCTTGAATATGATTGGAATTATCACTATTTTTACTGGTGCTATTTCTGGGGGTATTATTAATCCCTTGTCATCTCCGTGAATGGCTATTACTGCTGCTAATAATCTCGCCCCATTTCCAGTGCATACCATCCAAGGGTTTTGTATTTTTCCTTTTTTATCCTTGAATGTTATCTCGAATTTTTTAGAGTAGGACTGACCTAATAGGTTAATTGAACCGTTTTCCATTATTTTTCCTGTTGGCATTATGTTAAAGAACTCCACTGCGCCTATTGCGCCTGGGAAGCATTCCCATCCTGGTTTTTGGACTATGATTGGGTTGATTGCCAGTTTTTTCCATATCTGTTTCTGGATTTCCTCGTGGAGCTTTGCTTCTTTTTCTGATTCTTCCTTTGTTTCGTGTGCAGTGTGTATTTCATACCAGACTGTTATTTCCCTGTCTCTTATCAATGGTCTTGTGTGTTTTGTTTCGTACCTGAAACTTGAGACAGTTTCATAGATTCTTATTGGAAGGTCGGAGTATGTTCTTGTCCATAACTTAAACATAGGGTACATTGCAGGTTCTCCTGTTGGCCTTAAGATGTAGTTCGGCTTTTTTTCAGATCCTGCTTTTACCCAGAATGCTTCATCCTTGAATCCCTTGAACCAGGAGTCGTTTATTTCTGCATACTCTTTTGGGATTAATAATGGAAAATACATTTCTTTTATGCCATTTTCCTGATAGAGCTTATCCCAGATTGCTTTTATGTTGAGCATTGCCTTGTATCCATATGGGAGCCACACGAACATACCCTTGATGTTGTATCTCTTGTCTATTACTTCTGCTGCTGACAGAATCTGGGAATACCAGCTGGAGAAATCCTGTTTTTTTGCTGTTAGTTGATTTGACTGCTGATTTTGAACTTCTGGTTCTTTTTTTGGCATATGGTTTGGATGTGGGGGTGGTTTTTATATGTTTTTGTTTTGGGGTATGTCGTGGTGATTGCTAGTTTGCGTTCTTTTGGCTGATGTGCGTTGTCAGTATTTTTGTGCTGGGGCGGAAATAGAAAGATTTATATATTTTGATATTAAATGATATCCTGTGATATTATGGATATTCCCAAGTATGAACTTGATATTAAGAGACACGCTTTTATTAGGGCAATGCAAAGGGGATTAAATCCTGATATTATTGAAAATGTGCTTAAAGGGGGAAAAGTAAAAAGATTCGGCAAGGATTATGTTAAATTCACCAAAAAATACAAGAAGTTTAAAGTTGTTTGTGTTGGGCAGATTTGCGGCACAAACATAAAGATATTAACAATTGAAAAAGAGGGGGAGAAAAAATGAAAACCTGTTCAGAATGCAAAGGAATTATGGCGAAGAAAAGTGCAAAGACTCCTGAAGGAGTGGGATATGATTATTATAAGTGCAGGAAATGCGGCGAGGAAGTCCTGAACATGAAACAGCTGCACGAGGTTGCTGAAAAATACAGGAAGATTAGGATTTATCACACAAAATTATCCAAGTGGGGTTTAAGCATAGGGTTGAGGATACCCAAGGAATTAGTGAACAGATACGGGTTCAAGAATAACAAGGAAGTTGTTCTCATTCCTGAAGAATCTGGAATCAGGATTTTGGGGAATTGAGTGTTGGGGGTTTGAAAAAAAGAAAAGAGAGAAAGAAGCGAGATACCTTCTCTTTTAACAATTATTTATATTCTCTTGAACTACAGAACATTCTCCAACAAAATCTGAACTCGGAACCAAAAGATCCAGCGTAATCTGTACCTCCTCCTTCTTTATACCTATCTGCGGCTTCACTTGCAGAGTTATAACATTCTTCTTCACATTTTCCCCACGTTAACCCAACAACTTCATCTTTGGTAGAAGAACCCCAGATGAAATAACCCACTAATCCTCCTACGACTAAGCCGATTAGGAGGAAAAGAATGATGTTTTTTGTTTCTATTTTAACCACCTCCGTTTGATTGTTTGTTTATCTTTTTTTGTTGTTTTTATTGAATTTTATTAGAAAGATTAGGGTATTTCTGATATATATATATATATCGGTTTTTGAGTGGTAGTGTTGAAATCCTTTTTGTGGTGTGTGATTGCGTCCTGTGATGTGGATTGTTTGCGTCTTGTTGGTTGTGGTTTGTGTTGTTTGAGGCTGAAAGCAAAAACAGAAAGGTTTATATAGTATTAATTACTCTATTGTAGTAACATAATGGAGGTGTTTTGATAAGATGAAAATCAATAAAAAAATGATAAGGAAAGGTGTATACCTTGCAGGTATAATGGGGACAGGTTTAGTTGGCAATTTATTTGGACAGGATTCTTCTCAAACTGGTTTAGTTGGAAAGTTAAATCAATTAAGACAGAGTATTATGACTAACCCAACAAGAAAAGGAACTGTTAGTTTTTTGGGATCTGCACCAATTCCGATTTATGTTAGACAATTAGGTTCTGATAAAGCAGAAACCTGTGATAAATACACTGCAATAAAGAGAAATAGCCCGGATGGCTCAAAATTAATATATGATGTTGATAATGATGGTGATTGTGATGCTTTTGTTTCAGTGGATGGAACAATAAACTCAAGAGATGAAGCTTTCATAGATATCGATGCTCTTGCAAGAGATGGGGATAAGTTAGCTACTGAGATTAACCTTACTTCAGGCTTTAAGAGTTTAAGAAAATCTCCTGCAGACTCTAGGGTGATGTATTTTATTGATCCGAGAGATAATCAAGTTAAAATAGCAGATTTTAAGAGAGGACAGTTTTATACTTGCTCTCCAGAACAAGCAAAGAGTATTAGGGACAAGCTTGAAACAATTTACCAAGGGGCTATGGAGAAAACACTTCAAAGTTACCGAAAGTAAGTTTTATTTCTTTTTTCTTTTTATTTTGACTATTGTTTTAGTTTTCTTTTTTAGAAAACTATATTAAGCGACCGGGGTTTATGATTTTTGCCTGTTTTTTTCTGTTTTTGCAGGGACCCGTAGCATAATGGATAGTGCAATCGGCTTCGGACCGGTTGATGGGGGTTCAATTCCCTCCGGGTTCATTGTTTTTCTTTTTTGTTATTTTTTTGTGTTTGAGAAGCCAGAGAGTTGAGAAAATGAAAATTGGAATGAGTAGGAGTTGTGTTGTCGTGAGGTTGAGAGAGAGGAAGCTGGTTTTTTCTGTTCTTACAAAATCTATCAGAAACCTGAACAAGGAGTATAACCAAAGATATGAAATGAAGGAGGTTCCTGATTTTTTTTCTCCTTTTTCTTTTTCCATTGAAACTATTATTGCAAGAATTGCTGTCAGGGCTATTATATAATAAAGTGATGTTGGGTGTTTTCCCAAAATTGCCCACGGAAGTGATGTTGGGGTTCCTAAGTGTCCTCCGTCACCAACAAAACAAGCGATTCTTCCTATCATATTTGCCAGAATTAGCGGGAGAGTTAAAGTATCTGCGTGCTTGTAGAAGTTTAGCTTATTTTTCTTGATGTATATTGCACAGATGATTATCGCCAAAGCAAGACCGCCTATGAATGTTAATCCTCCCTGCCATAATCTGAAGAATTCTCTTATTGGAGCTTTTGTGGTTATGATGAAGAATAATCTTGAGCCTATGATACCTGATAATATTGCCAATAATGAAAGATTGTAGATGTGGTTTTTGTTTGTTCCTGATTTCTCTGCTCTTTTCAGTGCATATAAGAGGGAAATCACAAATCCTATTGCGACTATTGCTCCCCACGTATTCATACTCAGTATTCCAAGGTTTATTTTCGGATGATAAATATATGGGAGCATTGTTGTCA
>JAHJQH010000054.1 GCA_018819375.1 Nanobdellota archaeon | reverse complement strand
GATGTTAGGTATTTCTAACATCGGTGGCAAGAAGTTATTTGGTTTGAAAAGAGAAGATGATAACAAAGATAAAGGAATTCAGGAAAAAGAAGGAATTGACTCAGGACGAGCTGGCTGTGGTAGTGGGGGTTAGAAGGGAAACCATTGTTTTTCTGGAAAAGGGAAAGTATAATCCTTCTCTCAAGCTTGCTCACGATATTGCCAAGGTGTTTAGTGTGGGTGTTGAAGAAGTGTTTGTTTTTGAAGATGACGAGAAGGGTGGAACTGGAGTGGGGATAGGAACTAATGAAAAGAGGAGGAAGAAAGAAATGAATGTAGCAGAGAGATTGGTTGACTTGAAAGAATTCGCTGGTTATGTTTGATATTGTTGGTAAGTGATAAGGAATCGCTTCGCGATTCTTTTCTCTGGGATTTTCTTTGGGGGCGTTGGTTTGTGTTTGGTTGTTGGTAGATGGTATTGAGATTCTCTTAGGAGTAATGGTGACTTTGGGTGCCATATGGTAACCAAAAGATTTATATAAGACTTTAAGTTACCATGAGGTATGATAAAAAACAAGATGAGAAATCAGTTTAATGAGAATTATAACAAGGTGCTTAATTGGTTTTTTTCGTTCCCGAACAGGGAGCTTAGTTTAAGTGAGTTGGCAAAAGGATTGGGTATCTCTAAAAAAACTGCTAATAGAATAGTTGGACAATTAGTCAAAGAAGGATTTTTGAATAAGGTGGTTATTGGCAGAGCTTGGAGACTTTCTTGTAATTTAAATCATAGTTACAATTATACCAAAAAGATTTGGTGGAATGTGTCTTGGGTTTATGAATCTGGAGTTTTAGAAGAGATTAGAAAAATTGTGAAGGGATGGAGAACCATCATCTTGTTTGGCAATTACAGGAAAGGAGATGATGTGGAAAGTAGTGACTTGGATATTGCTGTGGAAGTTTTGGATGATAAAGAACTTGAAATACGAGAGATTAAGAGTGTGAGTATAGGATTCAGAAAGAATGTCAAAATAAATCTCCATATTTTCAACCGAAAAAGGATAGATTTAAATCTTTTTTCCAACATAGCTAATGGCATTATCTTAGATGGATTTTTGGAGGTTAGAGCTTGAGATATAAAATTCCTGACAGGAAAAATGCATTAAACATCATAGGTGCCGCTAAAAAAGAAATGGGGTTTACCTTGTCTCTCAGACCAACTGTGGATTCTGGCTCAACAATCGTAAGAAACACTTATGAGTGTTTTAGAATGCTTGGTGATGCTGATTTTTTGGTTTTTGTTGGAAGCTGTGTTGGATGAAACAAGAAAATAAAATTACTCTAATAAAGAAGTGTTATCATCCTTTCTACCAATGGGCTGTCTAATCCTTCAATTTCTGGTGGGTGGTATGCGTGGTCTATTATGTCTCTTGACATTCTCCTTGATGGAGCCTCTATCATTCCATTTATAATCATTCCATCTTCACATAGGTTTGGTTCAGATAGTAAAGTTCTCTTTTTTCTCAGGATTTTTCCGTCTCCTGTTGACCAAGTGGAGACTTCTGGATTCCCTGGCCAATTATTCTGATTAATTTTATGATATGCAAAGAAATCAATGTAACGGATAGCTTTCCTCTGGACAATATCTCCCCATACTAAAGCAACAATAAAATCGAGTTTATTTGGATCCATTATTGGAGACCGGTCTTGTTTAATCGAAAAAAGCTTATCAAACACCTCTAAAAAATGTGCTTGAGCATTTAATATTCTTATATCATTATTGGGTCCGGTTCCTAAGTTCCTAAGGTGATTCAAATGTTTCTCTTCCTCTCCTACTGTAATATAATCTTGGGTTCTTATTGAACTTAAAGTTGAATATGCCATGTCCAGATTAACCCATCCACCCATATAGACTCTTGTACTGGGTTTATGAGAGGGAAGATTAAGTCGTACAGCTAGATTAGGGGGATTAGCACTCAATGGAAATGTAAATTTATATCTTTTTGGCATCTTAATCTCCTTAATTTAATACATCCCTCCGGGCATACCGCCGGGAGGCATTGATGGCTGTGAGCTTGATTCTCCTGCTGCGATAATATCATCTATTCTTAGTATGAGCTCTGCAACTTCAGATGCTGATTTTATTGCCTGTGTTTTTATTTTCAATGGTTCTATTACACCCATCTGCCAGGCATCTACCACTTTCCCTGTGAAAACATTTATTCCTGCCCATTTCCCATCTGGTGAATCGTGCCTTGCTTTTAACTCAGTGAGAAGGTCGATTGGGTCAAGTCCTGAATTTTCTGCTAGTGTTCTTGGTATTACTTCAACTGCATCTGCAAAAGAGAGAACTGCCAACTGCTCTCTTCCGCTAAGGGAGGTTGCATATTCCCTTAATCCTTTTGCAACTTCTATTTCTGGTGCACCTGCACCTGCAACAACCAGCTTGTTTTTTAGTGCTGCAATAATATCTCCCACTGCGTCCTTGACTGCTCTTTCTATTTCTGCCACGACGTGCACTGTTCCTCCTCTTACAAGCAGGGTCACTGCTTTTGGATTTGTGCATTCCTGTATGTAGGTCATTTCTTCATCTCCGACTTTCTTGCTTTCAACTAATCCTGCTGTGCCTATGTCAGATGGAGAAAGGGTGTTGAGTTTTGTTACTATCTTTGCATTTGTTGCTTTTGATATTCTCTCCATATCCTCCTTGCTGACTCTCCTGACTGCATAAATTCCTTCTTTTGCCAGGTAGTATTGGGCAACATCATCGATGCCTTTCTGGCATATCAGGACATTTGCACCAGAATTCTTTATTTTGCTGACCATATCCATCAGCATTGATTCTTCCTTGTCCAAGAAACTCTGAAGCTGGTCTGGAGATGTTATCTGAATTTTTGCTTCTATTTCCGTGTTCTTTATTTCCAAGGCAGAGTCCACAAGTGCGATTGAAGCATTCTTTATTTTTTTTGGCATTGACGGGTGGAGCTTTTCCTTGTCTATGATTATCCCTTTTATTAGTTCAGAATCTTCTACACCGTCTCCGACCTTTTTTTCTATTTTTATGTTTGAGATGTCTATTTCTCCTGAATCTATGATTTGTTTCACTGCTGAAACAGCAAGTTCAGCTAGTTTTTCTTTTGAAGATTCTGCTCCTTTTCCTGTCATTGCAGTGATTGCTATTTTTTTCAGGATGTCATTGTCCTCTACTGTGATTTTCTGTGCTATCTGGTTCAGGATTTGGAGTGCTTTTTCAGATGCCAGCCTGAATCCCTTTGTGATTATGGTTGGATGAATTTCTTTGTCCAGTAGAATCTCTGCGTTTTTGAGAAGTTCTCCTGTTATGACAACTGCAGTTGTTGTGCCGTCGCCAACTTCGTTTTCCTGTGTTTTTGCAACTTCAACTATCATCTTTGCTGCAGGGTGCTCTATGGACATTTCTTCAAGAATAGTGACTCCATCATTTGTGACTGTTACCTCGTTTAGACTGTCCACCAGCATCTTGTCCATTCCTTTTGGACCGAGAGTTGTCCTGACTGTTTCTGCAACTGCTTTTGCAGCTGCTATGTTATTCCTTTGTGCTGTTTTTCCAGTTGTTCTTTGACTGCCTTCAGGCAGAATGAAAATTGGCTGTATTTGTTGTGACATTTTACCTCCGTGTGTTTTGTTCCATTATTAGTTTTTTAATCATATCAGTAGCAATTCCAAATTTTTTGCGAGACCATTTGGGTCTCTTATTAATTGCACCCGACCAGAGCCATTCGAGTACAACAGGTCATCATCCCAGGCGTAGGGGTCGTCATCCCCGCCCTGATAGAACCTGCGAAGACCTGATTGTTCAGTTAGTGCCCATACTCTTATTCCCTTGGTTTGGTCTGGAGATGGGACAAGAGTTCCATTCTTGCATATGACTTTTTGGTCTTTTGTTAGGTATGGTGCTGGTTCAAGTTTCTTGAAATCTGTTCCTGTGAATGTGAAACCATATTCGTTGTCTGCTGGGATTGGCTTGAGATTTAAGGCAATATATGGGATTTTGAGATTTCCTAGTTTTTTTCCAAATATGCCTTCAACTACTTGTTTTCTTAGTTCTTCATTTGGTCCTGCATTTGGGTAGATTGCGATTGAGTTTGTGTCTGCGTAGGTGTGTTTTAGTTCTGGGATTAATTCTGGCTGGTTTAGCATAAACCAGACTGTTTCATATGGACTTAAGACTCTTACTTTACCTCCTGATTGTTTTAGCAGGTCGTGGTTGTAACCAAGAACTCTTGGGACATTTGAGTATGCGAGTGGTTGGTTTGGTTCGTATTTGGTTGTGTCTTCTATGTTTGTGATTCCCTTGAATTGTTTGTTGAATTTGTTGAGAATTGATTTTCCTTCGGAGTTGTATTTTAAGTTGTCTACCCATAATGGTAATGGTTTTGTTTTTGTGATTATCTGGACTAATTGATTTCCTTTGGATTTTGTTTGTTGGGAACCTGTGGATTTTGTTTGTATCATTTTAAATTAAACCCTCCTTGCGAGTATAAAATCACCCTGACTTCTTATATCACCCTGACTTTTTATATTGTCTTAACTTATATCACCTTGTTTTTATATCACTCTAATTTGTATCACCTGATTGTATCACCTGACTTTTTAGAATTGTTCTTGTTAAAGGGGGATAAGTTTTTAAGTGTTTTGGTTACTTATTTTACAATTTTCGATTAATTCTTCGGTTATTGGATGTAATTCATCCACTATATCCAGCATTTCTGTATGTATGGATTCGGGGTGATAGAATAAATGAATTATTGCCCCATCATCTTTAGCTCTTTTTATTGCAGGTACAAAATCGGAATCTCCTGCTATAAGAATAGCGTGTTGTATCTGATTTTCAAAGCACATATCCACGATGTCAAGAGACATTAAAACATCCACCATTTTTTGTTTGAATACCCCATTGATATATTGTAATCTCCCCAAACTAACTTCAAAACGAGGCAATCTTTTCAGTTTTGTTAAGAATTTTTGCATACTATTGTCTTTCTTTTCGTCTTCTTTATTTCCTTTTCTGACAATAGGCTTACAATGGTAAAAATATGTTCTTAACCTCCTGACCTGAATTTTTTCACAAATAAGATTGCATAGTTTAAGATAATCTATTTCTGGTTTGTTAAAATACTTCTTAAGAATTCTACTTAGGTATCCACCATCTATGAAAACCGCTGCTTTTTCTATTTTTTTGTGTATATAATTCCCATCACCCAACGGTGGAAACCGCTGAACGATGGGGAAGATAGTGTTATTTTATTGTGAAGGGGGGTATATAAATATTTTGGTGGTCATTGGAAAGCTTTTCTGATTGGACTTAGAATTTTTGTCAAGTATTCTGCGACAGAAGATTTGAGGTCTGCTGGATGGAGTTTCTTTGTCTTGTATGCATTTTCCAGTTCTTGATAGGAGTTGAAAGTGGTTGAACCGCCGAATTTTGATGGTCTTTTTATGTTTATCTGCTCATATCTCGGAAATATTATCAGCTGCATTATTTGAAGAATTGGGTTTTCATTTATTTGTGCTTCTGGGCAATAAGCCTTGTTTATTTTTGACTGAATTTCTTTTTCTGTGTCTCTTATTGAAATCATGGAAGAAGGGTCTGTTGAGCTCATTTTTCCTGGGCCTTTCAGGGAAGAAATTAAAGGAGTGTGAAGGTAAATTGGTGTTGTGTAGTTGATTGTTGGAAAGAGTTCGTGACCAAGCATGTGTATTTTTCTCTGCTCCATTCCTGCTTCCACAATATCAACACTAAGATGTTTTATGTCTGCTATCTGCATAAAAGGGTAAATAACCTGACTGACTTTTGCGTGTTCTATGTCTCTTGCTACCTGCTGCATACTTCTCAGTGCCCTGCTTATGGTTGTCTTGAGTGACATTTGGAAAATGTCGTTTATGTATTCCTTCTTCATCTGAAATGAGCTTCCAAGTATGAATTCCGCTTTTGTGAGTCCTGATGCCTTAAATCCTTTTTCCCAGATTTTTGTGGTTTTTCGGATAAAATTCCAGTCGCCTTTCCTGTTCAGCCAAGTATGCCAGTCTGCAAACAGGATTTTGATGTGAATTCCTGCTTTCTGCAAGTCCAGAAGTTTTGTTATGGTTACGAGATGCCCGAGATGAATTTCACCTGAACATTCATAGCCGCAGTAAGTGATTGGTTTTTTCTTTTTTAGAATATCTGTTAGTCTTTCCCTGCCAATAACCTCTTCTGTGTTTCTGGTGATTAAGCTTATCCTTTCCTCTTTGTTCATGCTTTTGATGAGGGTTTGGTTATTTATAAAAGTAACGCCGGGACTGGGTTGTTTGGAATTTGCGGAACGCCTAAGAGGGGATGTTCTTAAAGGTCTAATAACCATTTCCATAGAGGAACAAAAGAAATTTCTGTTTTTTTTCCAAACCATTCCATCTTTTCTTTTTTCTCATAATCTTTGGTTATGACTACCAAGTTTTTACATTTTAATTCAACTCCAGCTTTAATTAAAGATCTTGTTTCTCTTTGTTTTACTTTTGGGTTATTAAGATTATAACATACTTGGATTAAACAACTAATTCTTGTTCCTTCTTTAATTACAAAATCAACCTCTTCTTTTTGTTGATTTTGCCAATAGAATAAATCTAATTGATTATTCATTTCTTTTCTTTTTAATTCAATAGCTACAAGATTCTCATAAAGCTTTCCAAAATCAGGACTTATCTTAAATGCTTTTGCATTGATTATTCCATTATCAATACAATAAACCTTTTTTATTGGAGAAAATTGCTCCTTTACTTTGTAAGAGAATCTCTTTAAACTAAAAAATATAAATGCTTCTTCTAAATAACCCAAATATTTTTCTATGGTATGAGAACTCTGTATTTTAGTTATTTTAATCAATGAATTAAAAGAATATTCGTTAGCAATATTAGATAAAAGATAAAAAGCCAGGTCTTCTATTTTGTTAGGATATCTTACCTTGTATCGTTTAACAATGTCTTTATAAATCACTGAATCAAAAAGTGTTGAGAGATATTCTTTATAATCAATATCTTTTATTTTTATTTCTGGATATCCCCCCCTTACCAAATATTCTTCAAGTAAAGATTTTATTTCATTGTTAGTTAATTTCTCTTTTTTATTTAATTCTAAATATTCTTTAAAGGAAAAAGGGAATATGTTTATTTGAGAATGTCTTCCTGTAAGATGTGTTGCTAGTTCTTTGCTTAAAAGTTTAGAATTACTTCCTGTAACAAAAATATTATATCCCTGCCTGTATAGTCGATTAAGAAACAGTTCCCATCTAGGTAAGTTTTGAATTTCATCAAATAATACATTTTTAGAGTTATTGTAAAGATTATCTAAATTCTGCATTAATTCATCATAATCTTTTAAGTCTATCAATCTTTCATCATCAAAATTAACATAACTAAATTTCTCTTTCTTATTTAGAAAATGCAATGCAAAAAAAGATTTTCCAGCTCTTCTAGGCCCAATAATAACCTTAATCAGGGGGTTATCAATCTTTTTTCTGTTTATTTGTCTGTCTATATAATGTTCTTTTAATTTCTTTCGTAATTCTCTTTCTTGAAGAATTAATATATCTCTAATCATAAATAATTACGATGCAAAGAAGTTTATAAATGTTTGCATTATACTATTATTACTGCTTGAGTAATATTAACGCCGGGACTGGGACTTTCTCAACAATTGGTCGTGTAAAGGCGTGACCAGCGCATCAAGCAACAAAGTTGCGAAGATGGCTTGTTTTGCCAGCTTTTAACCAAAAGCTGTGTTGAACCCAGACACCCCGAAGGGTCAGGCTTTCCAGGCCTGTGCAATACCATTATGCGATCCCGGCACAGAATAAAGAAACAAAAAGGGTTTTTAAGTTTTACTTGTTCTCGAGAAGCTCGATGGAGATTGATACTGAGTCTGGAATGGGAATTCTCATGATGAGGCGGAGAGTCCTGTCGTCAATATCAAGGTCCAGTAACCTCTTGTGAATTCTCATCTCATACCTCTCCCAAGATGCCTTTCCTTCTCCATCTGGTGATTTTCTGGTTGTTAATTTCATCCTTTTTGTGGGCAGAGGGATTGGACCGTGAATTTTTGCCTTTGTTTTTTCAACTATGTCTGCGATAGACCGACATATTTCATTTAGTTCATTAATCTTATTACAGGATATCTTGATTCTTGCTCTTTGCATGGGGTTTTAAAGAAAAGCAGGGTTTTTAAGGTTTTTCTATTTGGATTGTTTTTGCAGATAATATTTCCTTTTGGATTGTGGGAATTTTTCAATTGCGTAGCGAAGCATTGTTCTCGGCATATGCTTGTGATGCTTTTTGAGGAAACTTTCAAGGGTTTGTTGATTTCTTTTTCCCACTTCTCTCAGCATCCATCCAACTGCCTTGTGGATTAAGTCGTGTTTGTCGTGCATAAGGACTTCTGAAATCCTGAGCGTGTCTTCAAACTGGTTATTCCTTATTAGGGCGTATGTTGAAATAATTGCTATTCTTTTCTCCCACAGGTCTTTTGAGTTTGCCAGTTGATAGAGCTTTGTTCTTGGCTTGTCCAGAAGATAAGCTCCTACTATGGTTGGTGCTGATAAATCCACGAGATCCCAGTTGTTTATGTTTTTGGTTTTTGATAAGTAGAAATCATAGATTTCTTTTTTCTTTTCGGAAATTGCGTTAGTGTATTTTTGTGTGAGTATGATTAAGGATGTTAACCTGTGTTCGTGGAACTTTGAGGTCAGGAGTTTTTTTAATTGTGTGAGGGGAAGGCGGGTGTATTTTTTTGCTATTTTTCTTTGTTCTGGAACCGTGATGCCCAGGAAAATGTCCCCTTCGCCGTATTCTCCTTTTCCTGTCTTGAAGAATCCCTGGAGTATCTTGGATTTTTCTGGATTTGCTTTTTCCTGAAATTCTTTTTTTATTTGATTTAGCATTTTATATCAGCAGGATTATTAGGGGGATGGTGATGAAGGTAATCAAGTATAGGACTGCTCTTTTTCGTGAGATGTTAAGGAGATGTTTTGAGACATATTTTGTTAAATTGAATATTATACTGGTGTTTGGAAGAAATATAAGCGCCCCTATTATCAGCATAATTAGATACATCAGCGCTAAAGACAGTGTTATGGATTTCCCTATAATTATTGAAGCAAGAAGAACATCTGTCATTGTCCCGATTTCTGCACCCAAAATAAAAGGAATTGCTTTTTTTAAAGTTATAAGCCTTGACATAGTCAATGGAACCAAAAGCCCTATTGTTATGCTTGAGCTAAAAACAATGGCGGTGATACCAATGCCAATAAAGAAAGATTTTGTTTTTGAGCTGAAGTATTTGCGGATTATTTCTTTTGTTTGTTTTTCTCCACCAATGGCCTGAACTACTGATTTTGAAAGAAACCTTAAACTTACCAATAATAACAAGAATGCAATTAAGAGCACCAATGGTTTGAAAGAGATTTTTGATAATGGATTGATTACAGGACTGGTTATGAAGCTAACTAGGTCTGGAATAAACCCTATTTTTGGTGTGTGAATAAAAGAGTTTATTACTTGTGTGATAGAGGATAACTCTTTGAAGGTTATTTCCAATATGAAAAATATTGCGATGATAAGAACATTATAGATGGTTGCTGATGTTCCAATCTCAAATCCGTGCCTGAAATCCCTTTTTTTTGCTTTTGTCAGCAGAGAGATGATAAGTGCGGTTATTGTTGTTCCTATTGTAGCGCCCATTATTATGAATATTACTGCTCTCAAAGAAATAATGGAGTTTGCCATAAGAGTCAGTGATAATGAATCTATTGCTCCTGATGACTGGAATATTGATGTGAGGAGCCATCCTGCACTAAGTGCTTTAATAGGATTTGTGTTTATTGCTGAGCTTAGAATGTTTGTCAGATTTGGTGCGAGTGATAATGATGTTTTTTTCAGAAGTTCCAAACCTAGAATAAACAAGTAAATCCAGAATACCGGAGCGAGTTTCTTCCAGCAAAAGACTGGTTTATTCTCTTTTTGCATTTTAGGATTGTTGTCTTGATTGTTTTTAAGGGTTTCCACAACTTTTATAAATGCTTTTTTTAGTGGTTTTGCTATGGTAGAGGAAAATAAGAATCTTTTGGTTCCATTGGATGATTACCTGAAAGCAGGAATACATATCGGAACAAAGTTCAAGACAAAGTATATGGAACCTTTTATTTACAAATGCAGGGCTGACAAGCTTCTCGTGCTTAATGTGGAATCTATTGACAGCAGGTTAAGCATTGCTTCCCAGTTTTTGTCAAAGTACGAGCCTGAGGAAATTGTGGTGGTGTGCAGGAGAGAGAATGGCTGGAAAGCAGTGAATGCTTTTTCTGATGCAACCGGGATAAAAAGTCTCGTTGGCAGGTATCCTCCTGGAATTTTGACAAACCCTAAGTTAGATAGTTTCAGGGAGATAATGCTTATGCTGGTTACTGATCCTTGGCCTGACAAGAATGCTGTTTCAGATGCATTCAAAATGGGAGTTCCTATTATTGCACTTTGTGATACTAATAATGAATCAAACAAGCTTGACCTTGTTGTTCCCTGTAACAATAAAGGTAAGAAAAGCCTTGGTTTAATTTACTGGATTCTCGCCCGAGAGTATCTGAAAAGCAGGGGATTGAGCATGAAGGACAAGATTGATGATTTTATCGCTGAGTAATATTGTTTAGTTATTGAACAGGGGATGTCTGAAGTTCTTGGTGTATCTCTTGGTGCATAAGATGATTATCTTGTTTTTTGTGATAATGAAGAGGTAGTAAAGTTTTTATATAAGCTCGTTTTAGTAAAAGTAGGTTAAAACAAGGTTAGATTTGAAGATTAGAATTAGATTTCAGGATTAGATTTGAGTTGAGACCAGATGAGTGAAGTTAATGAAGTAAATTGATGAAGTGAAGAATGAATATAAGAATAGTTGAGTGAAGTTAATGAAGTAAATTGATGAAGTGAAGAATGAGTGAAGTTGGAAATAGGTGGGTGTGAGAATAAGTGAGTGAATATGGCTGATGATAAAATAAGAATACCTTCTGGAATGGGTGGGTTAGTCAGGTATTTTGATGATTACAAAAGCAAGATAATGATTAAACCAGAGCATGTGTTATTTTTCATTATTCTTGTCATAATCGTCGAATTCTTTTTGCATAGGATGGGATAGCAGTATGTTTCCAGGTATGAATCCAAGACAAATGCAGGGTATGATGAAGAAACTTGGCATAAAACAGCAAGAAATTGATGCTGAGGAAGTCGTGATTAAGCTGAAAGATAAGGAATTGATTATAAGGAATCCCCAGGTGAGCAAGATAAATATGATGGGGCAGGAAACATTTCAAATTGTTGGTGATGTTGAAGAAGTTAGCGGCACAGGTGAAGAAGATATCAAGGTGGTTATAGAGCAATGTTCATGTTCAAGAGAAGATGCTGTTAAGGCATTGGAGAAAAATGAAGGGGATATAGCAAAGGCTATTTTGTCTATTAAGAAAGAATAACAGGGGGTGGTTGGATAGATTAATAAAGTTTCAGAAGGTTATGGATTATATGGAAAAGATCCCTTTAATGTTAAACGAAGCAAACAAGATTTTTAGAAATTCAGACCATCTTGCTTACATGACTTATCCTTTGATCAGGGATAATAAACTCCTTGTCAGAATAGCAGAGAATCTTAGTGAGGCCTTGACGAGGTTTATGGAAGTGGTGCTTTATTATGACAGACTTTACAAAAGGATAGGTCCTTATCCGGAAAATTTTAGGTCAAAATTTGAGATATTCAAAACAAAATGTGCAAGGAGATATGGTTTTGAGCCAAGGCACCTAAAAATCATTCAAGAATTAAAGGAGTTTGTGGAAGGAAGGAAAAAGAGCAGTATGGAATTTGTAAGAGACAATAAATATTTCGTGGCAGGTTATGATTATAAAATGAAATCCCTGGACATAACCCAGCTTAAGAAATACATTAACGAAAGCAAGGAGTTTGTGAGAAAGGTAAATTCAATATTCCCAAAATAAGATGGTAACAATAGAAGAGCCAAGAGAAGAATTAAAGAGGGCAGACCACCTCATATTTGTCACATTAAAGTATACCAGAACTTGTGACGTGATTAAGAACACAATTTACAGGATGATAAGTGCATTTGACTTGTCCATAATAAGGGCTCTTGAGATTCTTAAGGAAAAAAGTAAAATAGAAGAGATTCCGCTTACTCCTGTTTCAAGAGCTGAAACTTTTAGAGGGGCATATAAGAGGAACATTGACATTCTTGATTTTATGAACTTTTATTTCTTATTAAAGAAAATTGACAGGGCAGAATACACGAAGAAAGGAGAGTTCAGGAAAAATGTTTGCCTGACTGTGATGACTAAGGAAGAAGAAGTTATTGAAGTTGATATGGCAAAGCTTCACGAGTTCTATGGAAAAACAAAGGAATTTGTGGATTTTATGGAAAATAAGTTTAAGGAAATAATCTAGGACTACTTCTTAGGGATTTTATGGAGAATAAGTTTAAGGAAATAATCTAGGACTACTTCTTAGGGATTTTATGGAGAATAAGTTTAAGTGATGATTGTATGACTACCTCCTAATAGTTAAATTTATATATTGGAGAATGTATCAAATAAGCAAGTAGATTGGTTATAAAATGAAACTTGATTACAGGTGTCCTGTTGAATACAAGTGGTGGATGCCCCTCTTGAATGGATCTGATAAAGTCACTGAAAGAGTTAGAAATGGATTAGAAAATGTGTTATCAGTTTATGTTGAAGTTGCAAAGACACATGCAGATGAAACAGACAACAATTCTAAGAACTATTTTTTATCTCAGGTGTATCTTGTTGGAAGCGGAGCGAGAGAAAATAAAATTGATTCTGACCTGGACTTGTTGTTAATAGCACCTAGATTAGATGAAGAAAGTGCTAAGCAAATGAAGCTTATCTTATCCTTTATCTTCTTTAATGACAGACCTAAACAAGAAGCTATTGATCTGTTTGTTAGACAGAAAGATATTTATCCTGACAGAAAGAGTATTGAGATAACAAAACAAGTTAAAGGTTTATTGAGCAAGTGCAATGGGGTATTATTGTAGCTTCCTTTTTTTATCAATCAATTTTAGTAATCTGGAAATCGTAATTAATTTACTTCATCGATATCTAATGTGTTTTTTATAAAATGGGGTAAATCCACGCCGGCACCAGGATTTGAACCTGGATGTCCTCTCGGACACTCGTTTTCTGGGTATTTTCTGGTATTCCTCGGATATTCCTTGGATATCCACTTTCGAGACGAGCCCTTTTACCGTTCAGGCATGCCGGCAAGTTTTGGCAAATGTTTTAAACTTTTCTGATTTTGATTGTTTTATGTACCCACTAAAACATTTTATTGCTTGTATTGTGCTGTTTGTAATTATGTTTCCTATTTATAAGTTTTGGGCGCTTGTTGTTTTTGTTTCCGGATTCCTGATTGATTTTGACCATTATCTTTGGTATATTTTCAGGTTTAAAAGTTTTGACTTGATGAAGTGCTACAGATTTTGCGCTTGCAAGAAAAACGTTGTTAAGAATATGCTGCACATATTTCACACTGCAGAAGCGTGGATTTTAATTGGGATGGTGGGGGCTATTTTTTACAAGGAATTTGAGTTTGTTATTTTTCCGTTCTTGTTCAGTCTGCTGGTTCACTTAATAATGGATTTTATTTATGGTTTAACCCACATAAAAGTGCATGAGAGGGCTCTTTCTTTTTTTGAGTGGATGAACAAAAGAAAAAGCAGAAGATATGTGTAATATGTGTGGGATGACCATCAGCGTATGATGGTTATGGGGTCTTTTGCTTCGTGGAGTTCCAAAGCATATTTTAATCTTGTCTTGTTTTCTGAATATAAGGTGAACAGCTTTCCTCCTTTTTTTACCTTGTCCCTGACATGAACCCAGAGGTAAATTCCTGCACCTTTATCTACTGGTGAACCTGCCATTCTTGCTATCTTTGCGATTTCCTTGTTGTTAATGGAGTGTATTGTTCCGGATTTTTTTGTCCTGATAATGTGGCTATATTTTCCAACTTTTATTTTTTCAGGAGTTATGTTTGGATTTCCTCCCTGGGATTTGATAATCTCTTTCATTTTCTTGTATGCCTGCCCTGATTTCAGGATTTCGAGGGCTTTTTTCTTTCCTTTCTTGATTCCCACCATGCTTAGCAAAATACCTGCCATCTCTACTGACTTGTCCCTAAGGTCTTTTGGCCCCTGATTATTAAGCACTTTGAGAACATCTCTTGCTTCTAGTGCAGGACCAATCCCATTTCCTATTGGCTGACTTCCGTCCGTGAATATTACTTTTACTTTTATTCTCAATTTTTTCCCTATTTTGATAAAGTTCCTCTTGAGCCTTCTTGCGGTTTTCATGGTTTCCACTTTTGTATCTTTTCCGATTGGGATGTCAATTAGAACGTGTGTTGCACTGACAGCTTGTTTTTTTGCCATGATAGATGATAAAAGAAGCCCTTCAGGGTCAAGACTTAATGGATTTCTTACCCTTATTAACTTGTCATCTGCTGAAGCAATATTAAACCCTCCCCCCCAGACCATGCACGCATTTGTTTTGTTGATGATATATTTTAACCTTTTCAGTGAAAAATCCACTTTAGCCAGAACTTCCATTGTATCCGAAGTTCCTGATGCAGAAGATATTGCCCGTGAAGAAGTTTTTGGGATTGTCAGGCCGAAGGCAGCGAGAATCGGAACAATTATCATGCTTGTCCTGTTTCCTGCGACTCCGCCTGTGCAATGCTTGTCCAGGACAGGGTATTTTTTCAATTCAATCCTGTTTCCCTTTTCCACTATTGCCTTGGTGAGACTTAGGGTTTCTCCGAGGGTTAGTTTGTTGCTGTAACATGCCGAAACAAAATAAGTAAGCTCTACCTCATTCAGGTTATTGTTTATTATGTCCTTTATAATCTCATTTATTTCGTTTTTTCTTAGCTTTTTTCCACCAAGTTTTTTCTTGATGTATGCCAGAGAGGTTAATCTCTCAGAGAGATGTATATTAACATAGCCCTTTTTTCTCCCTATTGTTTTAATGATTTCATCAAAAAGTCCTATCTCTCCTGGTTTCACTGTTTTGTTGTTTTCTGTGATATCCAAGACAGAAACAAGTTCTTTTTGTCCATACTTGATTTTTATCCTGTCTGAAGGATGCAAGTCCAGATTGTTGGAATCCTTGATGTTCAACACAGCCACGAATGGTCCTCCTGATGAAAAATCAAGTGCCTTTATTTTTAGTTTCATTTTATTTTTTTGTTTTTGTTATGAAATTGATTAAGGTTATGGTCATGACAAGAATTAAGGGTCCAAAAATTATCCCAGTGATTCCAAGTATTTTCAACCCTCCAAAAACACCTACTAATGTTACCAAAGGATGTATTCTTGCTTTTTTTCCTATTAGCTTTGGTTTTAAAATTAAGTCAATAGCACCTAATACCAAACCGAGAATTACTATCAAAGCACCTGCAGTATAGTCGTGACCCACAAATCTCATGACAGACATAGGAATCCAGATAAGCGGAGGTCCAACAACAGGGAGTATTGCCAGTATGGTTATTATCAATCCCCAAAAGAGAGGTGATGGAATCCCTAGTAGGTAGAATCCTGTTGCCCCAATAATCCCTTCTATTATTCCCACAAAAACAAGCCCATAAATAACTGCAGACGTAACCTGCTTAAATTCTTCCATAAGCTTTCTTTTATGTGTTCTCTTCAACGGGATTTTTTTCTCTATCACCCTTATGATGTTTTCCCCATCCTTAAAAAAATAGAACAAGGAGAATAGGAGTATAAAAAACGAGATTGAGGTGTTTTTCAGTGATGTTAATGAAGGGGTTATTTCTGAAATAAAGCCTGATAATCCCTTTTGAATTATTTCTTTTAATGGGACAGATAAGCTTATGGACATTTTTGATGCGCTGTTATAAAATGCTCCTGCTTCTGAAAGCAGGGATCTTACCAAGACAAAAAACGGAATGGCAATAATCAAGAATAAGAGAATTACCATTACCACAGAACAGAGAGACCTGTTTTTGATTAGCTTGTTTAGTTTGTTGTAGAGGGGATAAGAAGAGTATGCAATGATAATGCTTAATAGCAGAGGGGTTATAAATGGTCGTATCAATATAAATGCCAGTACAAGCAGGATAAGAAAAAAAAGTATGAAAAAATACCTCGAATACTCTTTTTTTGATATGCTCGTCATTATTTGTGGTGGGGGTTATGTTGTTTATAAACTTTATGTTATAACATTTATTTTTGGGATGTAAGTATTGTGAGAATAGAAAAGATTAAAAAGGTGAGGGGATTTCTTTTTTTAATGGTGGTGCATAAAATAGGGGCGTGGTTTGGCAGGTTCTTTTCCAAGTTATTTTTAAGAAAAAAGAAAGTAAGATTGGGTTTTTATGGTCCTGTCAATGCTGGGAAGAGCACTCTTGCCAACAAGATATGCAAAGACTGGATTGGTGAAGAGATGAGTGTTGTTTCCAAAATCCCTCACGAGACAAGAGAGATAAAAGTCAAGGAGATGGTCAGGATAAAATCCGGTGGGAAAGAGCTTGACTTTAATCTTGTTGATACCCCGGGCATTGCAACAAAAATTGATTACCAAGATTTCATGAAATACAAGCTGAGTGAAAAACAAGCTAAGGAAAGAGCCAAAGAAGCCACAAAAGGAGTCATAGAAGCCATAAAATGGCTTGAGAATGTTGATTGTGTTCTTGTGATTCTTGATGCAACTGCAAATCCTTATGACCAGGTGAACATAACCATCATAGGAAACCTTGCTGCAAGAAACATTCCTGTCTTGATAGTTGCCAATAAAACAGACCTAAAGAAATCCAGCATAAAAAGAATAGAATCTGCTTTTCCGCAATATAAGGTTATTGGATTGTCTGCAAGAAAAGGAACAAATATGAAAAAATTTTATAAGGAGCTTTTTAATTTGGTGAGGTGATAGAATGTTAACATTACAATTTATTCCATATAGTGAAATTGGATCTCTTGATTCTGAACAGAAAATAAACAAGCTTCTCAGGCTTGCCAAGGAAGACAAGATAGTTGTTGTTGAAGGGAAACTTAAGGCAGAAGAGGAGGCAAAACTAATCCAGAAAACAATGGAACAGATAAACTCCAAGTTCAAAGGGCTGGAGATATGTGATGTGAATAGTGATGCCATCGGGGAAGGAATAATGAACAAACTCAGAAATGGAATTGCAAGATTGCTTATTGGTGAAAGAATGGGTATGACCATCATTGGTCCTGCTTCGGTCATAAAGGAGATTAAGAAGGACCCTAACAAGATAAGATTATTCACTAAGGATGTGAAGAAGAGAAGAGGCAGGGGAAAGATTAAGGGAGGAAACTAAATATGCCACATCAATGCTTTATTGAGCACAGCGCACCAAGACGAAGTCGCAGGTGGCTAAAGTGTCCACTGATTTGGTTAGGCAGTGGGAAAGAAAGCCTGATGAGGGTGGGGGGGATTATTTAGTATGCCACATCAATGTGTAAGGTGCGGGGTATTTCACGAAGATGGTTCAGATGCACTACTAAAAGGATGTGGGTGTGGTTCTAATTTTTTCTTTTTTATCAGGAAAGAACATCTGGAAAAAGCAAAAGAAGTTACTGTAAAACTAGATGATGTACAAAGAAAAGAGATTGAGAAAGATGTTTTTAAATTGATTGGTGGAGAGATTCCTAAGAAGCCTGTTATTCTTGACATTGAGAGTATAAGAGTGCTTAAACCAGGGCAATATGAGATAAGTCTTGTTGACTTGTTTAATAACAAGCCATTGGTTTACAGGATAGAAGAGGGGAAGTATGTAATTGACTTGGTCCAGACATTTGAAAGCATGAAGCACGAAGAGAAAAAGAAAGATGATGAAGAGGGAGATTAAGGAGGAGAGAGGGATTGGAGCATAACTATTTATCTTTTAAGTAACAACCAAACTCCAGTAAACTTTTTGTTCTTAAGCTTTTGGAATCTGGAAAAGTTTAAATAGAAGGATTCTTTTGTTGAGGATATGGTAAACGTGTATCTTGATAATGGGGCCACGACTTGTGTGGCAAAGGAAGTTGTGGAAGCAATGAACCCATATTTTTCAGATAAATATGGAAATGCTTCTTCTACTCACGTTCTTGGCAGGGATGCAAAAGATGCAGTTGAGAATGCGAGAGAGATTATCGCAAAATCCATTGGTGCGAGGGCTGAAGAAATTATATTTACTTCTGGGGGCACAGAATCAAATAATCTTGCAATTAAAGGTATAGCTGCTGACGCAACAGACCTTTGTTCGATGCGTACTCACAAAGGCATTGCATTTACTAACAAAAACAAGGGGAAACACATAATAACCACGAGGATTGAGCATAAGTGTGTTTTAGAAAGCTGCAAGTGGCTTGAGAAGCAGGGATTGGTGGTTAGTTATTTGGGTGTTGATAAGGAAGGTTTTGTGAATGTGGAGGAATTAGAGAGGTGCATTAGGGAGGACACTATAATGGTTTCTGTGATTCACGGCAATAATGAGATAGGAACAATACAGGATTTGGAGAGCATAGGTAAAATCTGCAAGAAGAATGGAATTTATTTTCATACTGATGCGTGCCAGAGCTACACCAAGACAGAGCTTAATGTAAAAAAGCAGGGGCTTGACTTGGTTACCATCAATGCGCATAAAATTCACGGGCCAAAAGGCGTAGGTGCACTTTATGTGAAGAAGGGAATTAAGATTGGAGTTTGGCAGCACGGTGGCGGACAGGAGTCTGGATTGAGGTCTGGAACTGAAAATGTTGCTGGAATAGTGGGGTTTGCAAAAGCTGTGAAACTTAGTATGGACAAAAAGCATATTGAGAAGATGAGCTTGTTGCAGGATAAACTGATTAAGGGGGTCTTGAAGATTGAAGGAGTGAAGATGAATGGACCACGAGTAGGCAAGAGGTTGTGCAATAATGCCAATTTTTCATTTAAAGGAATAGAAGGAGAAGCTCTTGGAGGATATTTGGACCAAAAAGGTGTTTGCTCTTCTACTGGCTCTGCTTGTTCAGAAAAGTTGCTGGAGCCAAGTTATGTCTTGAAAGCAATCGGGCTTAGTGACGAGGATGCAAACGGGAGCTTGAGATTGACCTTGAGCAGGTATAACAGTGAGAAAGAAATTGATTATGTGATTAAGGTGCTTCCGGCGATTGTCAAAAAATTAAGGAGGATTTCCCCTTTTGGGAGGTTAACTGATTATGTATTCAAAAAAAGTAATTAAGCATTTTCAGAATCCGAAGTTTGCAGGAGAGATGAAGAGTCCTGATGCTGTCGGCGAGTTTGGAAATGTCCGGTGCGGCGATTCTATGAAGATTTTTTTGAAAGTCAGGAAGGGAATTATTGTTGATGTAAAATTCCTCACTTATGGGTGTGTTGCTGCAATAGCGTGTTCGGACATGCTTTGTGAATTAGTGAAAGGGAAAAAAGTGGAAGATGCATTAAAGGTTACTCACAAGGACATTATCAAGAGTCTTGGTGAGATGCCCCCAGTAAAACATCACTGTTCTGTTCTTGGAATACAGGCCTTGAGAAAGGCGATTGAGGAGTAT
>JAHJQH010000053.1 GCA_018819375.1 Nanobdellota archaeon | reverse complement strand
CAATCTCAACTCATTATTCAGTGAAATACACCATATCCTAAAACCAGATGGTCTTCTCGTCCTTTCAATTCCGGTTTATGACAAAGTAGCAGGGAAAATAGTAAGCAAAATAGACAAGGACCCAACGCACATTCACAAAAAATCAAGACAATTCTGGTTAAGAATCCTGAAACAAAACAATTTTAAGATAATTTCCTACAAAGGAATTCTTAGATATTTCTTTCTAAAAAAATATTATGTTCACACCCTAACAAAACCTTTAAGAAGCCATACCCCGGCAATTTTCATAATTTCACAAAAGGAGCAAACCAATGTTGTCAATAATAATACCAGCATATAATGAACAAGGAAACATTCCAAGGATAGACACGGAACTAACTCCTGTATTAGATTCCCTAAATCAATCATACGAAATTCTCATAATCAATGATGGAAGCAACGACAAGACAGAACAAGAAGCAAGAGAACTAAAAAACAAGAATGTAATTCTCATAAACCACCCAAAAAATAGGGGGTTAGGGTACGCAGTAAGAACAGGAATCAAGCAGGCAAAAGGAGATAAGATAATCACCTATGAAGCAGATTTCACCTGGGCTCCGCACTACATAACTCAATTACTGGAAACACAGGAAAAAGAAGATGCAGATTGCGTAATTGGTTCACATTTTCACAAACAAGGAAAATTAGAAGGCCATAGCAATTTCACGCCCAGAATATTCATGAGCAAAACAGTGAACAAGATGTATCAACTTCTTTTAGGAAAAAAGATATATTCCACAAGTTCTTTATTCAGGGCATATAAATCCAGACACCTAAAAAAACTAAATCTAACAAGCAATGGATTCAGCATAAACGCAGAAATACTTGCAAAACTCGCACTAAACAAGAAAAAAATAACAGAAGTTCCCGTAATATTAACAAAAAGAATCTACGGCAAATCAAAAATCAGTATCCCAAAAGCTGTCCTGAATCACCTGAGCATCCTGTCAAAAACATTCTACTGGAGATTCTTCTCAGGCAAATAAACATTAAAAGCAGGATACTCTTTAACTAAATAAAACCCCTCATATTCCTTGTCTTTCTCCATACTCACTAAAGGAACACCATCAAATCCCCTGTCATTCTTTCTCCTCAGCCCAACCTGCATATAAAGGATTTGATGTAAATCAATATTCGGATCAATGGTATAGGAATAACTACTATAATATTCACCACCACTCTTCCAAAGCTCATATTCCTTCCACCACAAAAATCTTGGTTCTGTGGTCCAGGAAGCAGAAGCAAAATTAAGGGCTTGGTCTTTCCCAGTTAATACTTCATTAAAAGAAAAATCCTCTCTGAACTGCGAAATATCCCTCTGAAGGTCTGTCTCGTGCGTGTCAGTGAAGTAAACAGAAGTCAGGAAAACAACAATCACCAGACCAACAAGAGAATTCAAAAAAACTTTCTTCCAAGTCAAGGTTCTTCCGACAACAATAACCCATAAAGGAGCAAAGGTGATAAACACTTTTATTGCATCTGGCTGCCCACCCCTAAAAAAGAAAAAAACAGCACAGATAACCAGCAGCCAAATCTCACGCTTATGCCTTTTGTAATCAATAGGAAAAGCAAGAATAGTCAAAGGAGCCACAAAAAACAAAATCCTCAATAACAAGCCGAGAGTTATTGGGACCAAATGATTGTACCCTAAACCAGAATGAATGACAATAGTTGCTCCAACATACTTCACCAGGGAATGAAAAGGAAAACCAAAAGCAGCATAATCAGCAATGAATCTTACCAAGACAGAAGGAGCCATCCCAATAAGAAAGAGAATAAACTCATTAAACTTTTTGCCCCAGAAAAAGAAAATCCCAAAAACAAATATCAAAAAGACCGAAGGAAACCATAATGAGAAAGTCATCCCCCAACAAAGACCAGACAAAATTAAAAAAATATTCTTATGCTCTCCATTCTTCTCCCACTTGTCAAAAAGATAATATCCCAACAAAACAAAAAATGAAACAAGAAAAATAGGAGAAACCTCTATGCTAACAAACCATACTAAAGGTGAAAACATCCACACTAAAAATGCTTTTTTCTCATTCATGACCTTATACAAAAAAAGCCCGATAAGCACTAAAAAAGCAGTATTCACAAGTTTAATCATAATCATGGAAGGGAAAACCTTCAAGAACAGCGCCAAAAAAGCAGAATAAACAACAGAATGAGTGCTGAAAACCTCAACATTACCAATCCCAGCCATCTCTTTTGCAAGAGTGATATACTCCCCAGCATCGTGAATACCCACAACAAAGGTAAAAACAGCATAAATTACCATAACCAGGACAAACACCAAAAATATCCCGAAAAAAAACCTGTTTTTCTTGTTAGTTAGCATTTTCTTGTTAGTTAGCATAAACATTAATCAAGAAGGGAAATCTATATAAAATTATCTCCACAAACAAAGACAATGAAACCAAGAATCCCAAAAATAGCAGTAATTCTCCTGATAGCCTTATTGTTAAGAATAATCTTCTTCACTGGTTTTAATGCTTCAGATGATTATGTCCTTCTAAAAACAGCAGATGACCTAAACAAGAACAAGATGGATTTTGATGAAATCTTTAATCCAATTTCAATAAGATTAACCTTACTTTATCCAATCTCTTTCTTAATTCGCCTTGTGGGAATCAATGATATCACAATAAGCATCCTTCCGTTATTATGTTCAATAGGAACCATATTCCTGACATACTTAATAGCAAAAAAATTATTCAATAAAAAAACAGCACTGCTTTCTGCAACACTACTCTCTTTTTTCCCATTAGAAGTACTTCACGGTTCAATACTAGTTGCAGAAACAATAGGTAGTTTCTTGATGCTTTTAGGAATATATCTCTTCTTGCTTGACAAAAAAATGAATTATTTTCTTAGCGGAGTGTTAATCGGCCTGGCATATGTCACAAAAGTAACATTTGTTTTCGTGCTTCCCTTATTGTTGCTCTATTTATTGTACCTAAAAAAGAAGATAGTAAAAGAGCACATATGCCTGATTTTGGGATTTCTTCTGATTTTGATTCCAGAACTAATCTTTTTTTACATAAAAACAGGAAATGTGCTGTTTAGATATGAGCTCATCAGGAATTTTACCTCTTTAATAACACCAGAAAAAACCCAACTACTCAAGGAAGTGTTATTCAGGTATCCTTACATAACATTAAATCCAATAAACTTCCAGGTAGGCCTTTTCTTTTATTTGTTTTATACTTGCGTGATTGTGGCAATAATAAAAAAGATAAAAAAATTATATCCCCTGATAATTTTCGCGGCGTTTTTCGTGCTTTATCTGAATTTCGGAAGCACGCAATTAACCCAATACATTCCGCTTCCAAGGTCAATAAGATATTTTATGATGGTTTCTGCACCATTAACACTCATCTCATCATACACTTTAACAAATTTAAAACATAAGATACGCAAGACCATAATCCCCCTTGTCCTGACAATCCTGATTATCACGACAATCGGATACTTGTATTTTGCGTCCAACACTCTTTATGAATCATCCTCTGTAAATAATATGAAACAAATTAAGGACCTTATTGACACAAACAAAACACTCTACATCGACCAAAACAACTACATCGCCCTGCATTATCTGACAGGTTTTGATGATAAAAAGAAAATAATGACTTTCAAGAATCTGGATGATGATTTCACAAAAATAAAAGATGCTTACATAATAATAGATAAAGAAATACCTGAACAAAACATATTATTTGGAAACTCAACAAGGGAAGAATTCCTAAACTACATTAACAAAAAAGGAGAAATAATAAAAAACATCTCCGGATACCAAAAAAAAGGCTGTGAAATCATATCTAACACTAACCTCCTAATCAAAAACAAATTCCTAAAAAACAAGATAAAAACAGGATGCAAGTACACCAATCTTTCAGTGTATTACCTCCAATAATCAACATTTCATAATCAACTTAACCTCTCAAAAACATATAAACTTATAAATAATTTGCTCGTTTAAAAGACCATGAAAAAAGCGCTGATTACGGGAATTACAGGGCAGGACGGCTCATATCTTGCTGAATCCTTGTTAAAAAAAGGATATGAGGTCCATGGTGTAATCAGGAGAGTAGCAATAGAAGATCCAAGCCACAGATTGAGAAGAATAAATCATATAATAAACCAGATAAAACTTCACAAGGGAAGCATAGAAAATTACTCAAGTATGCTTAACATCTTTGATGAAGTAAAACCAGATGAGTGTTTTCATTTGGCTGCACATAGCTTTGTCCACGATTCTTTTGAAGACAATTTCTCAACATTTCACATAAACACTCACGGAATTATGCACGTGTTATCTGCATTGCACAGAAGAGCACCAAAGTGCAAGTTCTATTTTGCTGGTTCATCTGAGATGTTCGGAGAAGCCGAAGAAACACCTCAAACAGAAAGAACAAGATTCCATCCAAGGTCTCCCTATGCAATCTCAAAAGTAACTGGTTTTGATACAACAAGAAACTACAGGGAAGCATATGATGTTTTTGCCTGTTCAGGAATACTTTTCAATCACGAAAGTGTACCTGGATTCACGCCAGTAATAATCAAAAAAAATAATCTGATAGATATTTTACCTATTGAACAAATAGTATCTACTTACGAAAAAAATAAAGAGAAATACTTTAATAATATAAAAGAAAAAAAGATTGAAGTCTGGGACGGAGATAAATTCACGCAAATAACTCACACTACCGCATACAAGGACAAAAAGAAGAAAGTGTTCTGTGTTGAATCATCAAATGGCATAATTGAAGCTACAGGAGATCACGTAATATTCCTAAAAAACAAGGAAACTGAAATGAGAAAAGTCAAACAAGGGGATTTATTAGAAAAAACCAATAAAATACAGACCAACAAAGAGATTACTAATGTAACAGAAGAAATGGCATGGTTAATAAGTGCTTTTATAGGCGATGGTTCATGCTCCAAAAATATGGAAAAGAAAAACTATAAGGGGAGATTTATCAATTCAGATAAAAGACTATTAAAAAAATTCAGCACATACTGGAAAAAAGTCACAGGGGGGTATGTAACTTATGGTACGGTACAATCAGGGTTTAGCAATAAGAAAACATCTTCTATTGAATTAAACGGTGCAAGCTGGTTTCTAAATTTCTTATACAATGAATGTTATACAGTCGGTGGTAATTACACCAAAAAGAAAAAAATACCCAGAATAATACTAAATACAAACAAAAAAATTAAAAAAGTATTTTTAGATGGATATAACTCAGTAGATGGTTTAAAATCAGGAATATGGCATTCAGACTACAAGTACAGAATGTTCAAAACCAACTCACCAGTCCTTGCTACAGGATTATGTTTCTTAATAGAAGATTGCTTAGAACAAGGTTATACCCTGTCTGTAGAAAGAAGAGGAAGAGGAACATATTATACCATCTATTTAAACACAGACAAAAGAAGTAAAATAGGCAATAAAGGGATGCATTTAGCGAAGAACAAACAATTAGTCAAAAAAACTTATGAAACAAGAAGAGATGGCTATTTATATGATTTAACAACAAAAAGTGGTAGATTCGTTGCTGGTGTTGGCAAGGTTAAAATTCACAATTCACCCCGAAGGGGGTTTGAGTTCGTGACCAGAAAAATAACAGATGGTGTTGCAAAAATGAAAAAAGGAAAAGATAATGTTCTGGTAATGGGAAATCTTGAAACAAAAAGAGATTGGGGGTTTGCAGGTGATTATGTGGAAGCAATGTGGCTTATGCTGCAGCAGGAAAAACCAGGAGATTATGTTATAGCAACAGGAGAAAACCACACCATCAGGGAGTTCATAGACTTGGCATCCAAACATGCAGGATTGACTTATGAAATAGTTGACCTTCACAACTTATCAATAAAAGAAGCAGACAATGAAGTAGAAAAATTAAGAAGCCAAAAAAACAGGTTTTTTGTCGTAAAACATCCAATCTGGTACAGGCCAGCAGAAGTTAATTCCCTGCTTGGAGATGCAAGCAAGGCAGAAAAGGAACTTGGCTGGAAACCAAAAATGTCTTTTCAAGAACTTGTGAAGTTAATGGTACAAGAAGATATAAAAAGAGTGGAAAAACAAGCAGAAGATTAAGACAATTACAAGCAGAAGATTAAGACAATTTTTACCTATAAGGAGGTTTGCTAAATGCAACATTTATTATTCTTTTGAAAATAAGCCACCCATCCTTGAATGTGTTCAGTCTGGATTTTCCAAATTCCCTCTCATCTTCTATTGTAGGAATTTCAGTAACCTTAAGTTTCATTTTTCCTGCTTTCATAACCATCTCATCCTCAATATCAAACCTGTTTGCCTGAATGTTCATGTCAAGAAAAGCCTTTCTCCTTATGCCCCTAAAACCATTTTGTGCATCAGTTAATTTATAGCCAGTAAACAAATTACAGAGAACAGTAAAAAAATAATTGCCAAAATTCCTGAGAACAGTAACATCTTTGCTTTTGCCTTTCCCAAATCTCGTGGCAATGACCATGTCATAATCTTCATCTAACTTCTCAACAATCTTCCTTATGTCTCCTGGCCTCTCATTCCCATCAGTACTAAGCATGACCACATAATCATACTCGCTGCCAATGTGTTTAAGTCCGGTCTTAAAAGCATTAGCTCTCCCCCTCCCATCTT
>JAHJQH010000052.1 GCA_018819375.1 Nanobdellota archaeon | reverse complement strand
TAACTCGAACTATGGAGTTGAGTGCGGCGTTTTCGCTCCGCACTCATTATACTGATAAAGATGGTAGAAAAAACTTACGAAGGAGGATTGCAATTCCTCCCAGCACTAAACTGCTGGGTATCCTTGCAGAAGATGTAATGAAAAAAAATACAAAAGTGTGTTTAATACACCCAAAAGCAACTGTACCTCCTTACGGGTTATTGTCTATGGCAGCAGTGCTTGAAAAACAAGGATTTATTGTAAAAATCATTAATTATAATAATAAAAAGATAACAAGAGAAGGGGTATTGAAAGATACTCGGGGGTTTGATATCGTGGGTATCTCAGTCATAACAGCTCAGGGCATAGGAACTGCCTGCAAGATAACAGAAATAATACAAAAGTATGGTAAAAGTTTTTTAGTATGGGGGGGTGTGCATCCAACATTATATCCTGAAAAAGTATTAAACGAACTCAACATAGATGCAGTTTGTTCCAAGGAAGGAGAAGCAACTATTTTGGATTTAGCAAACCATATTGAGGAAAAAGCCCCGATTGAAGAAGTTAAGGGGCTATACATCAAATCAAAAGGAAAAATTAAGTTCACGGGAGAAAGAGAGGTAATAAGACATATAAATAAACTGCCAGATTACGCTTGGCATCTAATAAATGTCAAGGAGTACATTATAAGGAGATTAAATGGAAAAAAATCAATTACATTAATAGAAAGTAGGGGGTGTCCTTACAACTGTGCTTTTTGTTATGTTCCAACGATGTTTGGAAGATGTTGGAGGGGAAGAAGTGTAGATCAAGTAATCGGGGATGTGAATTATTTAAGGAACAAATACAACATAACTTATTTTGATTTCCTGGATGACCTCCCATTTGGCGGGGACAAAGAACAGGTATTTGATTTCTGTAACAAAATGAAAAAATTAAAAGTAAATTGGTCCATTGCTTACAGGGTAAATCTTGCAGACTGGGATGTTCTAAAAAAGATGAGGTGGGCTGGATGCAATCGCATCTTCTTCGGAGTGGAATCTGGTTCTCCAAGAATGTTAAAACTGTTAAATAAGACATATGTAACCCCGGAAATTGCAGAAAAATCCATAAACAGGTGTCACAAACTTGGGATTTCAACTCAAGCAGGATTTATGGGGGGGCTGCCTAAAGAGAGAAAAGAAGACTTAATGATGACTTATAATTTGGCAAAAAAATTAAAAGCAACATTAGTGAGATTAAGAAATTACAAGCCATATCCAGGAAGTGCTTGTTATGACCTGGTAATTAAAAGTGGGTTTAAACCACCGGAAAAAATAGAAGAATGGGAAAAATTCTCAAGTATTCACGATTTCAACCTCAATTTTTCTGATGGGGTTCCAATACAAGATTACATAAAAGTACAAAAAGCATTAGAGAGAATTTCCATATGGAAAAGCTTTCTGTTTAGCATAAAACATGGTGATATGACTGATTTCATAGTGGCTGTATCAAACAGTATGCCAACACGAATCAGGGAATGGGCATTAAACATCTATCTAAAGATTCAAAAAAAGATTTAAGACATAAAAAAAGTTTATAAACAAACAATCCACTCAAGAACTTCATGAAAAGACACAATTGGGTCATCCCTGCAACGATGATGTTATTCTTAATCGGATTCTCCATCTTTTTAGCTCTTAGAAACAAGCAAGATATAAGCATAATCAAGTCAATAAGCATCCCAGTACTTTTGTTGCTACTAGCCCTCATAATAATAAACGCGGTGTTGTCAGGGTTGAAAATTAGTATATTAACAAAAAAATTTGGCATTAATCTAAAACCTGCAGAATGGTTTGGATTAGCGTGTATAAATTCTTGGGGAAATTATATCACTCCATTCAGGGGGGGGATGGTAATAAAGGGGGTTTATTTAAAAAAAAGTTATGGGTTAGAATACAGTAAGTTCATAACAATTGAGGGAATAACATTTATAGCAAGTTTCTTGGTCGTAGGTATGATGGGAATCATTGGAATTCTGATAAGCAAGTCCCCATCATTAAAATTAGGAGGAATAATAATCTTCTTAGTTGGTTTAATGGCAATTTCATTGATATCAATGAACATACCAAGAATCAATTTAAAATCAAACAAAAAATTCTTTTTGCGCCTAAGGGCATTATTAGACAACTGGCATTATTTAAAAAAAGATTTTAGTTTAATAACAAAAATAGTCATAATAGATATGATTATAATAATTTCTGTTGCACTTAGGATGTTTGTGGCATTCTCTGTTCTGAACATAAAACCAACAATTTCATTTTGCATAATAGGTGCAATATTCAATCATCTATCTTTCTTGATAAATCTCACTCCAGCATCATTAGGGATAAAAGAAGGAACAATCTCCTTTTTGTCAAAGTTCTGGGGATATGGTGCAAGAACAGGGTTGTATGCATCAATAATAGATAGGATAGTTTTGATGACCTGGGTAGCTACATCAGGAATATTCTTCAGTTCAAAGTTCTTAAGAAATTACCACAAGAACAAGTTATCTCTTAATCATATCAGCAAGAAACCCAAACAAGATAACCTGGATTCCGACAAAAAACAACAAGAGCATCAGGAATAATAAGCCAGTATGCCCTCTTATCCCTGTACTAAAATGCAATACTAAAAAATATAATCCTATCAAAACCCCAAAAAACACCATCCAAAAACCAAAAATCCCGAAAAACTTCAGGGGCTTATAATCCCTGTAAATCCTAAAAAGATTCACCCACGCCTTAACAGCATATTCCAGGGGATTTTTTAATAATCTGCTCCTGCCTTTTCTCTTGGCAAAATAAACACCAACTTCAACTGCCTTAAACCCCCCCCTGATTGCTTTTATTATTTGCTCCTGCGTATAAGTATGGTCAGAAATAATGTCAATGGATTGTGCAACTTTTTTGCTAAAAACCCTAAAACCAGTCTGGCAGTCAGTTATCTTATGTTTGATTATGCTCGAGATTACCCTTGAAAAAGCTTTATTCCCCCACCTCTTCAACCAGGGCATGTGTTCAATAGTCCCCACAAACCTAGAACCCAAAACCAGGTCATATCCTTCCTTGAACTTATCAATTAGTTTAGGGATTTCTTCAGGAAGATACTGGCCATCAGCATCAATATGCACAATAAGTTCAGCACCAAGCTCAAGACATTTCCTGATTTCAATCCTGAAAGTTTCTGCTAAACCAAGATTAACAGGATTGGAATAAACAATTGCTCCTGCTTCTTTTGCAGCAGAAGCAGTGGAATCCCTGCTCCCATCATCAACAACAAGAATCTTAAAATTGTATTTTTTTCCCTTCATCACCTTCTTTACCCTAGATACAACATCTCCGATTTTTCTTCCTTCATTATATGCAGGAATTGTGACAACAATTTTCATGTGATTATAGATTCAGGAAAAATTTAAATAACTTTGTCTTTGACAGAATAAAGATATATCCC
>JAHJQH010000051.1 GCA_018819375.1 Nanobdellota archaeon | reverse complement strand
GAAAGCCCTGCGCAGTTCACGGCATTTTTTGATGAGTTTGAGTGGTCAGATGCTTACAGGACAACTGCTGGCATAGACGGGACACTTGGTACTGCTTCAGGTGTTGGGCAATCAAGATATTCTGTGTATTATCACATTTATTCTGGTGAGGACAGGGATGCAAGATATGCTGTTTTCCTTACTGACAGTCCGTATGCAGGAGAATATGTTTCTGGGCAGAACAGGGTTTTCATAACTGAATGCAAGTATGGATATGGGAGCAGAGCATTTATTCCAAAAGGCGGATATGCTGATTATAATTGTGACTTTGTTGCGAGAAGCGGAATGAAGCAGGTATGCATTGAATTAAATGGGAGAGTTGAGTGCGGGTTTGGAAAAGTGAGCAGTAGTTTTGGCTTGAATTACCTGACGGATTTGATGGTGCAAGATGAGGCAACTAAGAACATTAATTCTGCAGAAGATTGCGTGCCGAGTTCTGCGAGGACAACAGATGCACTTGGAAGCATAATACTCCCAGGAGAATATGGATTATTGAGTAATACAGGAATAAGAAGAGTTTGTTCTATTGTTAATCCTGGAAGAGGAACTAATGAAGTGGACTGGGGAGTGATTGGTGATTGCGGTAATGATAAGGAAGGGCATTATCTCGGACAATGCTGGATTGACAGAAAAAGCATTGACATAACTGACCTTTCAATAAAGAATGAAACATATGGTGTTCTTGGAGATAGAATGACAGAGTTTATTCCTGATTATGAAGAGAAAGTAAAGTATGTCAAGAGCAGGTTTGAGGCATTGGAAAAACTATATGATGCGTGGGTTGATGAGGGAGGTGTTGGGTGCGGTGATGTGGGGATGAGTGATGGAAATAAAGTAATAATGGATGATTGGCTCTCCACTGCCAAGGAACTTGTTGAAGGCTACAGGGAAATAACTGAAATTGGTGTTGATATTGGGAAGAGTGAAGGAGCAAACAGGAAGATTGGAATAATTTATTTAAAACTTGCAGAGTGGAAGAAAAAGTGTGAGGAGGAGAAGAAAGTTAAGAAGCAGCAAATTATACCTGTAACAAGCCCTGGGGGTGGCGGCAGGAGTGATGATAGAGATATAGCAAGAAAGAGAATTGAAGAAGGGGAATATGATTGTGAAGTGTCTTATGATGTGAAAGGAGATGATAGAAGAAGTATTCATTATACTTATAATCTTCTTTATGGATGGATGTGGAAGATTCCTGATGCAGGAAATCTGGATATAAGAAACCCTGACACGAGTAATCTTTATCCAGATGATTTAAAGAAAGAGCGTTCATTAGATAATGTTGGTGAAACCTTAAACAAGTTAATTGAATATTATAACAAGGGCGGGGAGTATTATTCAAGGCACACCACAATTTCAAGTGGTTTAAAAGATAAAACTTTTGAAGAAGGTCTTAATGTATTTCTTCAGATGATGGCTAAGAATAACAAGGATGAGATGGTTGTGTATAAAACAGGGGGAGATGATTCAAAAGAGGAAAAATTATCTGAAATAAATTATAAGAAACTTGAGGAATTAAAGAAAGAGGATATCATAAAAGACTGCAAAAAGAGCCAACTAGCTCCTGAAACAGAAGTGACTGAACCTGCACAATCATTAAACAAAGATGAGTTTGAATGTTTTATTGAATATGTTGCAGGAGAGAATACTAAATTACCTCTTATCGGTAGAATTAGTGGTCCTAAGGATGTAACTTATGCTTGTAAAGATAATGTGTGGTATGCAACTTACGACAAGAAAGAGATACTTAATGTTGAGGGTTTTTATAACAAAAACCTAAAAAAGAGTCATTCAGATAATCCTGAATTTGTTGATTTGCATAGGGAACTTGCTAATCGACTTAGTGATACACTTTGTTCTGTTGGAATTCAGTTCTTAGTTGATTTTGCGAATGATAAGTCCCTCACAGTTAATAGGCAGATTGAAGCTAAAGACAGAGGAGATGACAAATTAGTGGTTGAGTCAAAAGATTATGCGGATTACAAACCAGAACATAGGGAAGCCTTGAATTATAAAATAAATGGGTTATGTAAGTATAGCACACCTGTACTTAAGTTGCTGGAAAGTGTTGAAGAAAACATCAGAAAAGCTGAAGAGTTTAACTAAAAATTCTAAAACAAAATAAAAATTCTAACCAAAACCTTTATATACTACTTTTATTACTCCTAAGTGGTGTTAAAATGGTAAATACTAATGAGCTTAAGAGAATGAATGACAAATGGAAGGATGATTATTTTAAAAGAAGTGGAGTAATTATTAGTGATGGTGATTGCAAAGGAGCAGTTGAGAAACTCAAAGGGGAAGTTGAGGGGCTCAAGAAGGAACATAAATTAGGTAAACGGAGAAAGAAGATTCTTTTCTGGGAGATGTTTGCGCTTTTGAGTATGTTTAATCCTAAGATAAACCTTGACCAGAGTGCTGCCAGAACACTTGCATATAATTTTGGTAATTATCGAAATGAACTGAGTGAGGCATACAGGGTTGAGGTAACTCCAGCTGATTTCACTTTCAAGGAATATTCCCCAGATGGAGACAGAAACAGGGTTTTGGTTCTTGCTTCTTGTCCCGAAAAAGGAATTTATAGGTATTCTCCTTTGAAATGGAAAAATTATGAAAAAAATGCGAGATGGGATGAAGATAAAGACTTTTATAACAGCAGGGAATGGATTGGAGAAATGTTAGGATTCTTATGTGAGTCTGGAATGGATTACTATCATTCCACTGGGAGGGTTCCTAAATTAGACAGTAATCTTGACCCTTATTTCAAGAAAATCTTTTGTGGGATGACTGGATTTGACATACCTAGTGATAACGAAGTCCGGGTAAAGGATTGGACCCGTGAGTACAACCTTCATTTTTTAGAGAAAGACGGAAAAAAGGCCTTGCTTGCAACTCATCCTTGGAAAGATGGTGTTGATAACATCTCAGATATGATATTAAAAGGGGAGTATGAAATCAGAAAAAACACTATTGGGTTTACTGGAAGAGAAAGTAATCATTCTGACCTTTACAAGACATTGGTTCTTAAAGAGAGATAGTTTTAAATAATTCTTTTTTTGTTTATTTAGACATGAAAAAAAAGGTGTTTGAGAAAAAGGTGTTTGAGAAATTCGTGTTTGATGGTGCTTTTTTTGTAATCGTTTTTGGAATATTTTCTTATGGGATGAAAGTTCTTTCAGGATATATGAAAGTTGTTCAAGATTATACCTCTCAACTTGGAACTGTTGATGAGACAGGATTCTTGTCATTGTTTGGAGAAATGAGTGTAGTCTCAAACAGGGCTTATTACTTGATGTTCTTTATTGCTCCTGTCTTGATTTTTGCTGCTTATTGCATCTTTCAGGGGCTCAGTTTTAAGAAAGACTGGAAATATGTTAGGTGGTTCAGTGTTGTCAGTCTTGTTCCTTTTGTCGTGTTTCTTGTCATGCTTAATGATATGTTCTCAAAAGGGTGGGTGGAGGTTGTTTTCTTTGTGGTATTTTATGTTGCATTCCTGCTTTACCTGAAGCCGAATTTCAAGAAATTAGGGGACAGGATATGGGATTACAGAAATTTCCTTAAGTATGTTGCTTATGTTGTTCTTTTTGCCCTGATAATCTGCTGCCTGATGATGTTTTATGTCAGCATAAAAGTCAGCCTTGTCTGGATTCTTTTCTTGGTCACTTGCCTTGGATTGATTTTGCTGTTGAGCTGGTTCAAGAGCAAATTGTTAAAAAGTTAGATTTAAAAAGAATGATTTAATTCTATTTGTTATGCGGGGGTGCCGGAGTGGTCAAACGGGCCGGATTTTATTAAATCATTTTGGTTTAATAAAAGGCCAAGCTTAGGACCCGGTGCTTAGTGCTACCCAGGTTCGAATCCTGGCTCCCGCAGTTAATTAACCCTGAGATATTTAAACCTGAGATACCCCTACTTCTAAAAGTATTTATTTAAGACCCTATATTTTTATATAATCAAAACATCTTAGAAATCTGTGCTTTAACCTTCTCGAAAGTTTTGTCTTTGATTACCCCAATTTTCAGAGTTACTAACTCTTTTTCAACAGCAAATATTTTATCTGCTCTTATTCTGCTTTGTCTGACAAGTGTCCCAGAAACCATATCCTTGTTATCGATGACAATAGAGTAAGGCTCATCTTTAAG
>JAHJQH010000050.1 GCA_018819375.1 Nanobdellota archaeon | reverse complement strand
GAAAGATTTACGAGAACACAAACCCTTCTGACTTCTTCCAACACATTCCTTCAGAAACACTTATTAATCCTTCTTCCATACCTAATCTTATGCAAAACAATCTCATCATCTCATCTCAAAAGAATCTGTCCAAATTAAAAAACATCATCGCAGCTAAGGGAAAGGAAACCTTTCATGTTCTCTCTGATTTTGATAATACACTCATCAGTGCTTTTGTTGATGGAAAAAAAGTCAGGTCTATTATTGCACAGCTAAGGGATGGAAACTATCTGACCAAAGACTATGCCTCAAAAGCCAATGCCCTTTTTGAAAAATATCATCCAATTGAAATTAGTCAGAAAGTTCCCTTGGAAGAAAAAACAAAGGCAATGCGCGAATGGTGGACAACACATTTTGATTTACTGATAAGCTCAGGGCTGAACAAAAAAGATTTGAAAAAAGTTGTAGAATCAGGAAAAGTCAGGTTAAGGAAGGGAGCCAGGGAATTCCTAGGTTTTCTCCACAAAAACAACATTCCCCTCATCATTCTTTCCTCAAGCGGAATTGGAGACGCAATTCCAATGTATCTTAAAAAAGAAAAAGTGCTGTACGACAACACTCATATCATCTCTAATTTTTATGAATGGGGTTCCAATGGGAATGCAGTAAAAGTAAAAGAGCCAATCATCCATTGTATGAACAAGCACGAAATAATCATAAAAAATTATCCTGTCTTCAACATAATAAAAAAAAGGAAAAATGTCCTGCTGCTCGGAGACAGTATAGGGGACATTGGAATGATACAAGGATTTGCTTACAATCATCTGCTCAAGATTGGGTTCCTGAATGAAGAAATAACCAAAAACCTGGAAAACTACAAAGAATCATTTGACATCCTAATCCCAAACGACGGGGGGATGGATTATGTTAATAAAATACTAAAGGAAATGTTCTAAATCCTTGCTCAATAAGATGTTCTAAACCACAAGCCCTGAACTCTACGCTGTAACCATACCTTCTTCAGAACCTTTAACCAAATTCCAGTCTAATTTTATCAACTGCTTTACAGCAGGGTTGCTTGTGTTGAGCTTATACAAATCTGATTTTCCAACTCTTCTTGTTTTTATTACAATATTGTTTTTTATTAATCTGCCCCAAAAAGTCTGCAATGTAGAATAACTAACCCCGGAATTCTTAGCAATTTCTGTCAGGGGGTAATCAAACAACTGGAAGCTTATCAAAAAATCCAGTATCTTGATTACTGGATTGCTTCCAAATGTTTCTGTGAAAATTGTTTCTGGTTTCATAGAATAGTTGACTAACTCACCAGTTTATAAATGTTTCTATCTCTGTTTTTATTTTCCAATATTAGAAACATTTAAATATTCCAAAACATTTGTAGGAATATGCATCCAGATGAAGATAAAATAAAGGCAACTATCTTATACCATTTAAGAAGAAAGAAAGTCATTGGAGGTGTTCACACACCTTTTGATACATTAAAAAGGGGATTCCCTTCCCATCTGGGAAAAGACATAAACAAAATAGCAAAGCAATTAATAAAAGAAGGTTTTCTAATTACCAAGCCAACCTCTTATGGTCTGCAGGTTTCCCTGAACAAGAAAAAATTAAGGGGGATAGAAGAGTTTATTATGAATTTCCTTAACATAAAATTCTAACAAAAAGCAACGCGGGGAAAGGACTATGGCCCCCTTGGATACTGCCCGAGATTATTCTCAGTGTTTCATCCTCACAAACTAAGAAAGAAATGATGAAAGTAACTCCCTATACCAACATCTTAATCTTAGGAAACCAGAAACAGCTTAGTATCAGTAATCTCAGGAAATTAGAATTTCATATCAAAACCTTTATAAATCACCTCCTTTTATCAGTATTAAATGATCCCCAGTGATCCTTCGGGGTTGCTGGATGTTTTTCATTTAGGTGGTTCTTGTGAAAGAAACAATTGTTTTTATTGACGCAGGATTTTTATCCAAATTATCCAGATATTTTGGGGGTGGAAAATATCTAAAAAATGACATTATCAAACTCGCTTATCTTCTCTCAAAGAAAGAAAAATTAAGATGTAAGCATATCTCCATCACAAGAAAAGATTTTGAAGATTCTGTTTAAAATAAAAAACTGGGCCCGGGGAGATTTTCATGACTCTTGATAGCGCACCAAGGAACGAAGTTCCGCCGGTGGCTTTTTGTGTGACTTTTCAAAAGTCACATTGAACTCCCGACCTACACCACGTCAAGGTGTTGTCATACCACTAGACCACGAGCCCGTCAGGAAGTGATAAATTCTAATCCTCAATCATTTTTAAACTCTTTGCTCATATACTTTAAACTCTTTGCTCATATACTTTAAACTCTTTGCTCATATACTTTAAATTCTTTGCTCATATACTTTAAACTCTTTGCTCATATACTTTAAACTCTTTGCTCATATACTTTAAACTCTTTGCTCATATACTTTAAACTCTTTGCTCATATACTTT